>JABIWU010000071.1 GCA_018701395.1 Phycisphaerae bacterium
ATTCCAGTACTGCACGTTTTTCCACCGCTGTTATTCCAGATGGAACTGCGATTACAACGCGAGGGCCAATAACTCTTCCGCGACCGCTAACTTTGCGAATGAAATAACTCAGCATTGCTTCAGTAATTTCAAAGTCGCTAATGACGCCATCTTTCAGGGGGCGGACAGCAGTGATTGATCCTGGTGTTTTACCAAGCATTTCTTTTGCACTGAAGCCAACAGCGTTTCCATTATTTAATACTCTGTTTGTACCCCTGCGAACAGCAACCACAGAAGGTTCGTTTAAGACTATTCCTTCGCCCCGTACGCATACAAGCGTGTTACATGTTCCAAGGTCAATCCCCATATCAACGCTAAACCAACTTAGTAATTTATCAAACACTTATGCTTGCTCCTCATCGTAACATCGTCAGTTCGAACAATTCGAACGTACTCTTTGAATGATACGGTAAATTGAAGACACCTATGTGGCTTATTGTTGATCAATAAGCACGAGGGGGCCACCCTCAGACCGATCGTTAAGTTTGGAGTGCTCAGTATTCACCAAAACCATCCAAGCAACACCACCTGCAAGCAGCAAAGTTGCCACAACAAGCAAGACTGTAAAGACGTTGGGGGGCGATTTTCGGTTCAATACGGCAGTATCAGCAACGCTCATAATCAATTACGTCCTTTTACTGCGTACACCGAAGAACCTGGGACAACAAGACCGTGTGTCGCGTCTTCAAGTGTCACTTTGCCAATAGAACGATTGATGTCAACCTGCACCACTTGGAGCCTGCCGAGGAATGTGCCGTCTTGGCCTACAGTCATAATCCAACCTTCTTGGACTCCATCCCGAGCGCCAGCGTTAATTTCAACTAGCACCTCGTCGTTGTTACGCGATACTGTCAAAACTATGGATGAAAGCGCTCTGTCTGGAGCAACTCCTGTTGCTACTGTCGCAACTGTATCGAGTTCGCCGTATTCGGAGACATATAAGTTGAGTCTCACTCGAATTTCATCGAGTTGGTCTTCCATTTGTTTCCGCTCTTCTTTTGCTTTTCGTTCAGCTCGTATGGCGCCGTCAGCTTCTAATTTTTTATCTTCAAGTACATCTTCAATTTCATTGATTTGTGTCTGTAAAACAACAATGTCGTCTCGCAAATTGTAATTTTCTTCAACGAATCGTTGCTTAAGCTCACTATTCACTTCGCTTGCGCTTGTAAGAGCATTTAAGGAAGCTTCTTTCTGGCTAAGTTGGGCGCTGAACCGGTCAATTTTTGCTTGCAATGAACCAAGGTTTGAACGAGTGCTCGCTTGTTCGCTGCGAAGAGTACCAATAGTAGAATCGCGGTTGTCAATTTCGTTTTGCATTTGAGCGCGTTGCGACATCAATGTTGTCTCGGCGTCTTGAGCGCGAATCATTGCCACCTTGTGTAGATCGTCAGCTGCTCTAAATTTCGCTCTGTAACTATTTTCGTTAGTTGTATAGGTAGCAACCAGTGGAACCATGCCAACTGCAAGCAGAGTAACGAGAACGATAAAAATTTTAGTTAAAATATGCACGAGTAAACCTCTTAAAAACAGCGGGATTAGGGGAGACATGACGGCTAGCAAACAGTGAGCATAACCATACCCCTTCATCCACTCAGTATGAGAGGCATTTGTACCCCGATTGTGTCAAATTGTCAATCGACTTCAACGAGTGAATCGGGGTTATTGATGCGTAAAACCGCTCCCGCCGCAGAAATCTGAACAATTGGGTCAGAATCATCCATCATCAGGGCCAGTGGACCCAAACTTAATCGATTGCCTTGCGCTCCGAGGGCTGTTGCACATTGCGAACGAAGGTTCGCGGAATCACTTGATGTGAACCGCAGCACCGGTTCAAGTGGCATTCTATCTGGGGAAATTTCAGCAAGCGCGGTGGCTGCAACCAAACGAATCTCATCTGGATACCTACCTTTTGTAAGGAGAATACTTTCAAGAGTAGAAACAACTTCTACATCTCTGAGCCTTCCAGCAATTTGGCAAGCAATGCCCGTGACTTCTGCTTCTTGTGCAGAGCTAAAAATTGCCGCACGAACTACTTCTAATTCTTCAGTATCTCCAAGTAAAATCAAAGCTTCTGCCATTTGCAAATTAATTAACCTTCTGCGTATTGGAGAAATTGAACTTGATTCTGTTGTCAAAGCTTCTCGAATCATATGTTTCGCAGATTGGTTGCCCATTTTCCCCAGCACCATTGCTGCGTTGCCACGCAACTCTGGATTGTCGCTTTGCAACATTTCTCCAAGTGGGTTTAAATCAACAAGTCCACCACACTTGTATATGGAGTACATCGCAGCAGCCTGTACTGAAGTTGAAACATCAAGGAGCAAAGGTTCTAACAAAATAGAAGTCGAACACAAGTGGCGGTCCCCTACCATCATTGTCGCGACAAATCGAACTCCACGATTTACATCGCCCAGCCCTAACCGGACAGCTTTTTCTAGCACTGGAATCGGGGCGTATCGAAGTGCTTCGATAGCATTTGCTCGATACCTTGGATTTGTCGAATCTGTGGCTTGTGCAAGAACTGAAAGCGCGCTTTGTTCAACTGTAGAGCCATCAACAACCATAGCCGATTGGTTTCCCCTCTGCAACGAAGTAACAGTCTGGTTTTTCGAACTCCATGGGTCTTCACTGGCACGATCTATTGAATCTGGTCCACAAGAAACAACCATACAAAGAACACATATGCTACTACCTACTACCTTCATTGTTTTTTACTCCTTTTGAAACAAGAACCTAGCACGAGCAGGATACCCACAAACAAGCATACCCATGCGACCGCATCACCAATAAATCGGCTCAGTGGCAACTGTTCACCAGAATGCAACTGTACAAAGAGTGATCCACTCTCAAGAATTGGCAAGGAATCTTGTACTTGGCCGTGGTAATTAATGAAGCAACTCACGCCAGTGTTAGCAACTCGAACCATTGGTGTCATATTTTCAATACAACGCATTTGTGCCTCACGCACATGCTGAGCATGTGCACTTGCATCGCTGCCGAACCAGCCATCGTTACTTAAATTTATGAGTGCCCCTGCTTTTCGCTCTCCGTTTTTCCACACCAAATTGCGGACAACACTCGGGACCGTATCTTCAAAACAGATTGGTGTTGCGAATGTCAATGTTGCATCGGCATTGCGTACTCTGGTCGATGGGATGGCAAAACGATGTGTTGTACCTCCTGCCTGCAAATCAAAAAGCATCGCTGTACCAAACATATCCCGCACCCAGTTTTTCAATGACGAAAAATCTTCTACATATGGAATACGCTCGCCAAATGGAGTAAGGAATGATTTGTCGTACCGCTCTGTACTACCGTCCGGGTACACAAGAACAGCAGAATTAAACTGTTTTTTTGGATCGACTCGTAAAAATTCGGTGTCCTCGACAACAGTAATGTCTACCCATGTTTGAGAACCTACAAGAATGGGAATATCTAATTCTTGTGCAAGCACACGAATTTGCGAAGACCAAAACCAAAATGGCGTAAATTGTTCGTCCCAGGGAGCAAATTCAAGTCTTGAAACTAGAAACCCACTTCCAGGCACCATTGTTTCTGGCCACACTACGAGCGACGGCTTCTCTGAAGCGTTGCTGACTGCCTCTCTTGTCTGGTCAATAGCACCAAATATATCTTGCCTTTGCTGTTCCCAAGTCCATGCAACTTTATTGCTTTGCGAGACATTTGTTTGAATAACAAGCACCGTAGTAACCGAACGCTGTGCGTTCAACAAATGATTTCCATACGGCACTGCAACAACGTAGAAACTTACCAGGGCTACACCCGCAATTGTGTACCAGCGTTGGCTTCGAAAAGTAGCGACTACAGCTGCGATTGTTACCACAAGGAAACTCACTGCCCAAACACTTCCATACATCGCAATATTTGCAAGTGGAGAGTCCACCGCACCAGTTCCTGCTAAATACCACGGATACCCATCAAAAATTACGATACCACGAAGGCATTCAAGTGCAACCCAAAGTACTGGCGCAGTAATGACTACTAAAATCGGAATGTTTTTTGTTTTGCGTAACAAAAAGACAAAAAGTGGCGCCCACAGGGACATGTACAAAGCGAGCGCAAGCCAGCCCAAAAAAGTAACTTCAGAAATCCACGAATGCAACACGAGCCACAATGGGAATTGCGTGCTAAAAATAACTATGCAAGCACGACGAGTTGTTCTTGCATGCAGTGCAATATAGATCAGCAATGCCGGTCCAAGAACTGCAGCAATCGCAGAGCCAATTGGAGCAGTTGACAACCAAGTGCAAAACGCTGATGCTATAGCCAACGCAAACAAATTCTTTGTTTTCATTATTTACCCGCGTAGTCGATAAAACTGGAAATTTCACTACGCAATTCTTCACGCGGAACAACACAGTCTACAAATCCACACTCAAGTAAAAACTCTGAACGCTGGAAGCCTTCAGGAAGATCCTGTTTAATTGTTTGCTGAATAACGCGAGGGCCAGCGAAACCAATCAATGCTTTTGGTTCTGCTAGGATAATATCGCCAAGCATTGCGAAACTTGCTGTGACACCCCCGGTTGTTGGATCTGTTAAGACTGAGATAAACAAACCACCCATGTCATCGAATCTCGCAAGGGCTGCTGCAGTTTTAGCCATTTGCATGAGCGAAAGTCCAGACTCCATCATTCTCGCTCCACCAGAAGCGGAAACTATAATGAGTGGTAAATCTTGTTCCATAGCACGTTCTGTAGCGCGCTTAATTTTCTCGCCTACAACACTCCCCATGGAACCACCTAGAAAGGCAAAGTCCATCACACCTAAGACTACTTTTCGACCTTTGATAAAGGCGTAACCTGTGTGCATTGCCTCTTTAGAATTCGTTTTCTTTTGAGATGCTTCAATGCGGGTTTTGTATGACTTTAAGTCTACAAATTCAAGTGGGTCTAAGGGAGCAAGATTCTCGTCAAAAGGCTCAAACGTTCCAGGGTCAACCATTTGTTCGATGCGTTGCCTTGCATTGACACGAAAGTGCCGTTGGCATTCGGGGCAAACCAAAAGATTATTTTCAACAGAGCGTTTAAACAAAATTGCACTACAAGAATCGCATCGCATCCAAAGACCTTCTGGAATTGATCGCCTTTTTGCTGGTGACGTGGCTTCGTCTGCCCACTCTGTTTGCTCTTTGTGTTTCATATTTGACTTACTCATCAATACGGAATGTATCGGTTAATGGCCCCGAAGTCCCGTAATCGCTGTTGCATAATCATCAGAACCAAAAATTGCTGAAGCCGCAACAAGGACATCGCAGCCTGCACTTCTGCACGATTCGCACGTTGCTGCTCCTACGCCACCATCCATTTGAAGGCGCTGGTCAGGGCGGAGACGTTCTGCGATAACTTCTACTTTCGAGAGTACCTCTGGAATAAACGCTTGCCCAGAAAAACCGGGATTCACGCTCATGACAAGTACTAAATCAAACGCTTCTATATAGGGCAATATATCTTCCACATCAGTCGGAGGATTAATTGCAATCCCAGCATCCATACCAGCGTCATGTATTGCTTCTGCGAGTGCAAATGGGTCATCGTTTGCTTCAACATGTCCAGTAAACAAATTACATCCTGCTTTTGCAAATGATTCTACATATTCCATTGGTTTGTTCACCATAAGGTGAACATCAAGGTACACATCTGGCATTCGAGAGCGTAAGGAATTACATAGTGCTGGTCCCATTGTTAAGTTTGGCACAAAGTGCCCATCCATAACATCAAGGTGCAACAAGTCAGCTCCAGCAGCCAACGTCTTTTCGCACTCTTCGCCTAAATTGGCAAAGTCTGCAGAAAGAATTGATGGCGCCACAAGCGGCAACGAAGTTGGTGTTGTAAGAATGCTCATAGATCTCTGAAGTTGCATCGTTTCTTTTACTCGCCAGCGTTTACGTGTTGTTGCTGTGTCTTGTAACTATCTAAGTCGTACTTGTACGTTTCTTTATCTTTCTGACGAGCTGAAAAGTATGCTTTGCGTTGCCATTCAATTGCCTGTTCGATATCGCCATTCTGAAAGTGAATGAAAGCAATTGTTGAAAGATACTTTGGATCAGTCTTACTTCTTGCATACGACAAGGCTGTGTGAGCCGTGTCCAATGCAAAATCCATCTTGCGATTTTTTGCAGGAATATCCTCGTTCTCAGCGATGTCCCTAGCAATCCACGTGAGTAGTTCTGGGTCTTCTGCGCCACGAGTAATCATAATCTTCGTGATATATTTATAGGCTGATTCAGGGTCTTTCTTATCTATAAGAATCATGTTGAATTGCTCAACATACAAATGGGCAAATACCATTTCGTCAATTTTTATTGCATTGTCATAAGCCTTAGAAGCTTCTGACCAACTGTTACCAGCACGGTAGGATGCCGCGGCACTGATGGATGGTTCTGCTTCAATTTGCTTCTTTAAGTTGTACCGACCAGACATAACCTTCACAAGAATTTCATCAAACTCTTCGCTCATTGGATGACCAATGAATTGAATGACATTTTCGCGGTCAACTATAAATGCACATGGAATTCCTTTTTGACCAGCGGCATCCATCCAAGATCGTTTCGTCCTGTTTCGATTGTCTATACCAACGGTGTACTCCATTTTCATGCCTTGGCGCTTTACGAATGGTTCTACTAAGTCTGGATTATCATCAGTGGAAATACCAATAATGGTTAAACCATCTTCACCAAACTCTTCTTGCAATTTCGTAAGGTGTGGAATTGACTTTCGGCAAGGCGCGCACCATGTTGCCCAGAATTCAACAACATATACATTTTCTCCATTTGGATTAAATGATCCTTTTACCCACTCAACATCAAGTCCAGGTGCAGGAGAACCAACTTCAAGACCTCTGTCTCGTTGCGCAGAGGCAAGAGTCGTAAAGGTCATTGTTAGTACAAAAGCTGTTAGTAATATTCGTAAACGCATTGGATATTCACTCCTTAAGTGAGAGGTAATTCTTCGATATTGTCAATCATAGAGCATCATCGAGCAAAGCAACACTAGAAAACGCTTTTCCTTCGAGCATTTGTAGGCTAGCACCCCCCCC
>JABIWU010000072.1 GCA_018701395.1 Phycisphaerae bacterium
GGATACCTCTCTTTGTTGTACGGAATGCCTGGCAAACCGCGGGTATCCGTCCAATATTCAGTCAAGGGAGTGCCATGATCAGGCAAAATAGTTGTGTCTGGGGTTGCGAAAATATCAATGGCTCCACGTACTGACAATGCGTAGTAATCGCCATCGTCGCCGTAATCATCTTGCACGAGTGCTGGCCTTCGCCACATCCAATCACCGCAAATTGTTGGCCAAGGATTAATGCTATCTTGCGTTAGAGAGAATCCGCAAAGAAATGGTGACCACTCTGGCTCAAACGGTTCTGCGCCACCAAAATCTTCTTGCTCCACTCGGGAACGAATCAAGGCCAATGCGTTGCGTGCAACAATTGGACCAACAACATCATCCGTTGTTTTTAACTGCTGCGCGATGCCCGCAGGAAACAACGTCGCAATACTAATGATGCCTATGCCAAGAATAAAAATAGCAAGTAACAATTCGATGAGTGAGAAACCACGGTGTGTGTTTGAATAGGTCATTCGAGTGGCACTCCGCTGTATCGATTGAATTGAATTCTGTCCGCATTCTGATCTATGTATTCTGTGTAAGCGTTATCTCGCAAGTTAGGACTATTCCAATCGTTTGGATTTACTGAAGTACGAAACTCCTTTTCATTAAACACCGCAAGGATCGGCGTCATACTTATGAATGGCTCACCTTCTGGAATTTCTAAATCAAAGTACGCACCAATTCCTGGAAGTGAGCTTGGCCACGGGCTTGTAACAACATTGGGGTCGTTCCAGACAACACTTTCTGTATCGCTTATTGTCTGCGTCCAATCACGATTGAAATCTACCCAAATTCGGTCAGCGCCAGACTGAGCATTACGAACAACAACCCTACCCTCTGGGCTATAGAGAACACCCACTAAAGAGCCAAATGGCTCATTGTCAGGCACTACAGCATTAGCTGGCAAGAATGTGCTGCACCACCATATGTCATCGTCTCCTGTTCCATACCCTGGACCGGCAACATTCACGCCGCCTTTAATAGCACGGACTGCCATGCCTTGAATTGGTACAAAGCGGTCGTATGTCCAGATGTCGCCATCTCCTCGATTTGCGCTGGCTGAGTCCCCATTCCATTCAGCAATAACTATATCGACCACTTGCTCTGTACCATCGCTGTCGAGACGTGGTCGAAAGACAGTAATAACATACCGGTTCTTTTTGATAGCCATTGCCCTTGCGTTATCTAGCGCTGCGACAACTGAATTTGTAGCCGATGACATTTTTAAATCTTCCGCTACGCCACGATACGCCATCGCAGATAAGCCTGCGAGAATAGTCATCACTACCATGACAACAATTAACTCAACAAGCGTAAACGCTCTCTTGAATTGACGAGTGGTTCGAATCAACGCGCGCTCTCCACTAAGTATGGTTCGTATGAATACAAATTGTCAGTTGATGCAACCCACGCTTCGTTTTGCGGATTTGAATTTTGGTCATTTGATTGTGAACGATAGCCCCAAGTTCTATCGGGGCCCGCAGAAACAAAAAAAGGCCTAGCATTAATACAGGAACCAAGCCCATCTTCTGCTTCATCCCGAACAGTACCATCTCCAGAATCATCGTACGCTGGATCGAAGGTTGAGCCAGAAGGATTAACATCAAAGTAAGGTCTTCCAGGAAAAACTATTCCAATTGGAGTGCCCCAAGCATCGACAACTAATTTTTCAACTTCACCAGGTTCATGCTCATGTGCAATGAACATATCTGAACTCATTTTTGAGAGGATTTCTTTTGCTGATTCGGACTGCATAAATAAATCAACAATACTTTCGATTCTTGTCTCCATTCCATGATTCATAACTGCATCGATAATACCCTGCTCTGCAAATGATGGAGCTTCAATATATTCATCCGCATAACAATCGTAATATCCTGAATTGCCATTTGGCAACATTTCAGGGGCGTACCCATCAAACGTCATCGAACGGCCTTTTTCAAGTTCCCATTCTTGCAAGGCAACTGTGAGCAATTGTAGGACGTCTTGCGTTTTACGTTTTTCGGCGTTTCGCATCACACTGCTAGAAATGCCAAGCGTTAAAGCAGCAAGCAAAGCAATGATGCCAATGACAATCATCATTTCGATGAGCGTAAATCCATGTTGCGTTCGTACAATTTTCATCTATGGTCCTACCTCTACTAAGTTGTCTTTGTTCGATTCATCCGTTGCATATTCGCCGTCATTATCTGGAAGACCAAATGCATCTGAACGAATAAATGCATTCATTTGTTGATCAGGACCTGCAGAGAAAAAAGCAAACTGCCCTGCCTGTAATTCAAACGTTGTCGAGCGATCACCATTTGCCTGGCCTAGCCCCTCTCTAAAGTCAGGCAACGTCCCATCAAGAGCTTTGTTTGATTCAAACTCAGAAGGGCGAAGGACAAAATAATCGCTTAGCGTAGGTCTGTCATAAGAATTGCTTTGAGGAAAAGTGCGGGCTATGCCAGAAAGCGGCAACGTCGGGTCGGCAGGATTTGGATACATTGCACGGTAATACCGAATTGGGTTTCCCCAAGTGTCAACAATAACCATTGGCAGCGCTTGCTGTTCTGCAATCGTGAGCGCTGCAAGTTCTGGGTCGCCAGGATAGAAGACTTTTATGTTGCGAGTAACAGGATCCCTAAGAGGCTCGCCATTTGTATCATGCATAATACGACCAAACATTTGCTCGTTTTCTACTTCTAAATAAGGCCCGAACAACATACCACGAGTTGAAGGGCTTCTGTCAATTACACTTCCTGCTCCAGCTCCTGCAAACACATCCGTCGCTCTCCATACTCCATCCATACCTGGGTGTCGAAAACCAAACCGAGGCATTTCAATATAGTCTGGGTCATTCGGTTGCGAACCAGGAATTCTTCCATACCCGTCTTGAGCCTGGTTTCCGTAACCTATCAAATATTCTGCAGGTGAAGTTATTGAATACCAATCTTGCGCTTGGTATCTGTACATTTGCTGGGGAGTACCACTCGTGGGACTAGGGAACGCTGGAAGTGTCGCTAAATTACGATTTGTATCTAAAACCGCAGGATAGTACCCAACGTCTTCTTTGAAGCGAACCGTCGCTTGCTTCAGAGCAGACAAACGTGATTGCGTTTCTGCCACTTGCGCAGCAGTTCGCGCTGCACCTAACGCAATTGTCAAAATACTTACCAAGACAACAATTAAAGAAATCGTGATGAGTAATTCAATAAGAGTAAAACCAAGTTTTGTTGCACGGCACTTCATAGAATTAACCACTATCTGAAACCGATTCAATCATTTTCACGAGAGGCATGAACAACGCAAGGACAATTGTCCCTACGATGAAACCTAAAACAACAACAAGGACTGGTTCAAGCAAGCTAAGTAGCGCTGAAACAGCAACGTCAACTTCTTCATCGTAATTATCTGCAACTTTTACAAGCATGACATCAAGGTCGCCTGTTTCTTCGCCGACTTCGATCATATTTACAACAATAGAGTCGCATACTTTTGCTTCACGCAGTGGGTCAGCTACTGATTCGCCTTCACGAATTGAATCGTGCACGCCATCAAGGGCTTTTTCGTATACGTAGTTGCCAGAAGTGTCTCGAGTAATAAGAACAGCCTCTAGAATTGGAACGCCAGCAGAGATTAAAGTGCCGAGCGTGCGTGTAAATCGCGCAACGGAAGTTTTCTCAACAAGGTTACCAAGCACTGGAATTTTTAGCAGAATAATATCAATCGCAGCGCGTCCGCCTTTTGTTTTTCTGATTAATTTAAAGAAACCAAATATTAAAAACGGAGAAGATGCAATCCAAACCCAACCAGGAATCGCCTGCACTTCCCCCTCGGGCGTACCAGCAACCCAAAGGCTCAAATCAATAAGAAACAGTGTAATGCCTGGCAAAGTTACATCAAAGTCATCAAAGATGTCTTTAAACTTCGGAATAACGAAATACATAATGCCTGAAACAATACCGACCGCAACGACAATAACGCAAATTGGGTAAATCATCGCACCTTTAATACGTGCTTTCAATCGTTCAGATTTTTCCATGAATCCAGCAAGGCGTTGCAAAATGACATCAAGCACGCCACCGATTTCGCCAGCTGCAACCATTTTGCAATACAAGCGGTCAAATGCTTTTGGGTGTTTACTCATTGCATCGGAAAGAGCTGTTCCAGATTCTACATCTTCAACTACATCACCCAAAATTGATTTCAACTTGCCTGGTTTTTGTTGCAGTTCTAAAATTTGTAATGAACGAAGTAAAGGCAAGCCCGCATCTTGAAGTGTTGAAAGTTGGCGAGTGAATTGCGTTAAAACTTTCGTCTTTACGCCGCCAATAGAAATATTGAAGCCGCCCTTTTTCTTTTTACCCTTCTTTGCAGCTTCTTTTTTACTTGCAGCTTTAGAACTTGAGCCTTTCGCTTTTTCTTCACGAATAGTTGTCGGAAAGAAACCATTCTGGCGAACTGCTGCCATTGCAGCATCGCTGTTATCGGCTTCAATGCGACCTTTTTCAGGCTTACCTGCGGCGTTTAAGGCTTCATATACATAAGTAGGCATCTAACATACACTCCATAGTGGCTAACCACTGGTTCATTAATCATCAAGAACTGTTTCTCGAACAACTTCATCTATTGTGGTTTGCCCATCGTAAATTGAGAGCAAACCGCTGTCACGCAAACTACGCATCCCTCTTTTTTGTGCTTCAACGCGAAGCACAGCAGTTGAGGCTTGCGACAAAATGAGCTCACGAAGAGCATCATCAAATTCCATAATTTCAAACAATGCGAGTCGGCCTTTGTAGCCTGTCGTATTACATGCTTCGCAACCTTTGCCTCGGAAAAAAGTCTGACCCACGACATCTTCAGGACGCAATTTTAACTCAAGTAGTTCCTCAATCGAAGGCGTGTACTTTTCTTTGCAAGATGTGCAAATTTTACGAACCAGTCGCTGCGCAACAATTGCTTCGACTGTTGCAGTAATCAAAAACGATTCCACTCCAAGGTCTACTAAACGAAGAATAGTAGACGGAGCATCGTTGGTATGCACAGTGGTAAACACCAAGTGGCCCGTAAGCGATGCCTGTACAGCAATTTGCGCAGTTTCAAGGTCGCGAATTTCACCTACAAGAATTACATCAGGGTCTTGACGCAAGAAAGAACGAAGCAAACTTGCAAACGTAAGGTCTTGGTCCGTGTTTACTTGGCATTGCACCAAGCCGTCAATATCGTATTCAACAGGATCTTCTGCCGTAAGAATTTTTGTTTTTTCATCATTGAGTTCAGTAAGTGCTGCGTACAGCGTCGTGGTTTTACCTGAACCAGTGGGGCCAGTCACAACAACAATGCCGTTTGGACGCTGAATGATATCAGCCATTTTTTCGTAATCTGCTGCGCGCAAACCAATTTTATCCATGTTCAATTGAACATTAGATCTGTCAAGCACACGCATAACTACTGCTTCGCCAAACATTGTCGGAAGAATGGAGACACGTAAATCTACAGGTGCACCTGCAACTGTTAACTCAATACGACCGTCTTGGGGAAGACGGCGTTCAGAGATATCAAGGTTTGCCATAATTTTCACTCGGGAGACGATAGGCATCGCTAGGTGCATTGGGGGCGGAACCATTTCGTATAACACACCATCAATCCGGTACCGCATTTTGAATTCATCTTCAAATGGTTCAAAGTGAATGTCAGACGCCTTATCTTTAATTGCCTGCAACAAGACTAAATTAATAAGTCGAACAATTTTATTGTCAGAAGCAGCAGATGCTAATTTAGATAAATCTGTCGAGTCACCCTCTTCACCGAATCCGCCAATATCACTTGCATCTAAGTCCGCCATGACGTCAGCCATGGAAGGACCACCTGAAGAATATCTCTGCTTAATTATTTCGTCTATTTGTTCAGGGGGAGAAACTACAGCTTCTACTTTAAAACCCATAAGCAAACGCAAGTCGTCAACGGCCCTGTAATTGTCCGGTGATTTCAATGCAATTTTGAGAAGCTTTGAATCTTCATCGTAATCGACAGGTACGATTTGGTACGTGGTAGCGCTTTCAACGGGGAGCGTGTCGAACGCGATTTGAGGAATAGAATCTATATCTAATTCTTGCCAAGCAAGTCCCGCTTGACCAGCAAGCACCTGAAGGATATCGGACTCTTCAATAACTCCCATTTCTACAAGGAACTCACCAATCTTCCTTCGATCACCTTTCTTGCGTGCAACCTTCTGCACAGAAAGCGCCTCGTGTACTTGGTCACGATTCACTTTTCCTAACTTTGTTAACACACGACCAAACCTACGACCCTTCAACTGAGATGGGTCTGGTTTTTTTTTCGGTGATGAGGTAGATTGTTTTGCCATGATAGTGGTATTAACTCCGTTTGCCTATAGTAGGGCCTTTGTACATCATTTCTTGTTAAAAGCACGATGACAACCCAAAGAGAGGAGATATAGCGATTCGCCACTTAGATTATTCGCTACAGCAGTAGAATAATCAACCCAAATTCTACCGATTATGTACTAATTTTGATTAGGGTTATCAAGTTCTGCTCGTCCGACTTTACCACCAGCATTATGGACTTTTTGGGTCAAACCAGATGAATCTCGCCCTTTATCAATCATTTCATCGGCTCCAATCCAACCGCGCTCGTAGAGTTGCCAAAGGTGATCGTCAAGCAATTGCATGCCAAATTTTCGGCCGGTTTGAATGGCGGAGTCAATTCGGAATGTCTTGTTTTCACGAATAAGGTTCGCAATAGCGGGTGTCACAACAAGGAATTCATACGCTGCAACCCTTCCACTCTTATCTATCCGTCGCAAAAGCACCTGAGAAAGTACGGAAATCAACGATGTAGAAAGCTGCACCCTGACCTGCTCTTGTTGGTTTGTTGGGAATGCGTCAATAATCCGGCTAATTGTTCCAGAGGCACCCGTGGTATGCAATGTAGCGAATACCAAGTGACCAGTTTCAGCCGCTTCGATTGCCGCTTCAATGGTTTCAAGGTCACGCATTTCACCAACCAGAATCACATCGGGGTCAGCGCGTAGTACACGGCGCAATGCTTCGGAGAAACTTGGCACGTCGTTTCCAACTTCACGTTGATTAACAATTGATTTTTTATGGTAATGATAATATTCAATTGGATCTTCCGCAGTCACAATATGTCGCTCAAGATTTGTATTGATGTAATCAACCATCGTCGCTAATGATGTTGTTTTACCTGAGCCCGTTGGGCCAGTCACAATAAACAAACCACGTGGACGACGAATAAGTTCTTTTAAGATTGTCGGCAAACCGATTTCTTCAAAACTGAGTAACTCATTAGGAATTAAACGAAGAACAAGAGACAAATCTCCACGTTGCCTAAAAATAGCAACACGAAACCGTGCTTGGGTTCCAAACGCAAAACCAAAGTCACAACTTCCTTCTTCTTGCAGTTCTTGCTGGGCTTTTTCAGGAGTAATTTGCTTCATCAATGAGACGCAGTCATCGCCATCGAGAACTTTAGTATCCAAGTTTTTTAAACCACCATGCAATCGAAGAGTTGGCTTTCTTCCAACACTCAAGTGAAGGTCAGAAGCGCCAGTGCGCACTACGGTATCAAGTAATCTATCTATTTGCATTGTGGACATAGTATTTTGCTCGCTTGATTAAATATCAACATTTCCCTCAAGTAGCGTGTCCGCCTGTGCGAATCGTGCAATCTCTTCAGGTGTAGTATCGCCTCTTAAAATTTTAATTTTCCCGTCTTCAACAAGCGTACGCATACCACCGCGGATTCCAGCTTGGCGAATTTGCCCAAGTGGAGCACGATTAAATGCCAGCTCACGAATTTCATTATTCATTACCATCATTTCAAAAATCGCTTTTCGACCTTTGTACCCTACGTTTCCGCATTTACTACAACCGACGGCTTTGTGCACAGTTGCACTTCGAGCTTCTTCTTCAGTAATGCCAACAAGACGCAATACCTTAGTGTCAGGCTTTTCGTCGATTTGTTTGCAGGAAGGGCAAAGCATACGAATAAGGCGCTGAGCCATAATCGCCTGTATAGAACTTGCAACCAAATATGGTTTTACACCCATATCAATAAGTCGGGTAATGGCTGACGGGGCATCGTTTGTGTGCAATGTTGAAAATACTAAGTGGCCAGTAAGCGCTGCCTGAATAGCAATGTCTGCCACTTCACGGTCACGAATTTCACCAATTAGAATTACATTCGGTGCTTGACGCAACATTGCACGCAAAATTATGGAGAACGTAAGGCCAATGCCATCACGAACTTGGCATTGATTGATGCCGCTGAAACTATATTCAATTGGATCTTCTGCTGTAATAATTTTGCGGTCAGGTCTGTTTAAAATATCAAGCGCTGAATACAATGTTGTCGTTTTACCCGAGCCAGTAGGACCTGTTACTAAAAGGATACCGTTTGGTTTTTTAATCAATTTCATGAACGCGTCATAATTCTCTTGCTCAAAACCAATATTCTTCAGACCAATTCGTACAGCGTCCGGGCGAAGGATACGCAACACCACAGACTCGCCATGGTACGCAGGGCAACAACTA
>JABIWU010000073.1 GCA_018701395.1 Phycisphaerae bacterium
CTCTCGTCAGACGAATTCGTGAGAAGGGTGCACTTAGTGGCGTAATTTCAACGGATGCAAATTTGAGTGATGTAGAATTAGTCGCCATGGCAGAGGCAAGTAAGTCTATGTCGGGACTAGATTTAGCAACAGTAGCATCTTGCACAGAACCATCGAACTGGGATTGTGACCTCGGCGATTGGAATACACATCAAGCATATGAAGCAAAAAAATGGAAAGTCGTTGCTCTTGATTGTGGAGCTAAAGACAGTATATATAAGCATTTAACTTCGGTTGGTTGTGAGGTGATTTCGCTACCGAACACTGCAACGGCAGATGAAATTAGGGCGCATTTACCAGATGGTTTATTCGTTTCAAACGGCCCTGGTGATCCTGCCGCTGTCGAAACTACGATTGCTACATTAAAAGAGCTTTGTGGGACTATACCGACTTTTGGTATCTGCCTTGGACACCAAATGCTTGCTTTGGCCCTCGGGGCGAAAACTTGGAAGCTAAAATTTGGCCATAGAGGGGCAAATCACCCCGTTTGTGACGAAGAAACTGGAAAAGTTGAGATTACGAGCCAAAACCACGGTTTTTGTGTTGATGAGGAGTCCCTCATAGCCAACGACTGCTCAATTACGCATCGGCATTTGAATGATGGTACGGTCGCAGGATTTCGGCACAATGAATTGCCAATCATGAGTGTTCAATTTCACCCCGAGGCCTCGCCCGGACCGCATGATTCTGCGTACCTCTTTCGCCGGTTCGAATCAATGATGCAGTCACATTCGCCCCAAACTGCACTATAAAAAAGAAGTTCTAAAACATGGTTTAGAGTGCTCGGAATGCCTTGCGGGCATGCTTTTATCCTAGTACGCTACGCCTCTAGTATTGGGGGCATTTCTACTAGTTCGGGGATGGGAAGGGGGGCTGCGTTTTTCTAGGCATTTAGCCTCTGTCGCAGTTTGCAGTTTTTTGTTAAAACTGCAAGGTTTAGTTTATTTTGGAGAGTTTTATGACCCGTTATATGAATCAACTACACACACACATGCACAAACTACCCAAGGGTACTTTTAGCAAACTGGCTACTTGCGCATCTTTGTTTATTTTTGCAGTAGCAATAACAACACCAGTGTTTGCGCAAGAAAGTGAGCCTGTTGAAGAACCCGTTGTCGAAGAGGTCGATGACGTTGTCATTCCTGATACTCCTCAAGAAGGCGAAGAAACAGAAGTAGAAGAAGTTGCTGTTGAAGAAGTTGTACTACCCGAAGTTCCAGTTCTTAGTGAAAAAGAAATAGCACAACTTCATCAAGATGAAGCCCGTCAAATGGAAGTTGCGATGGGAACTAAGTTAGCAGCAGAAGCCGCCGCCGCAGCAGAAGCAGGACGCTGGCGAGAATCTGCATCTAAATATCTTGAAGCAAATGCCTACTTGCCTAACGACCCAGCAATTTTGCAAGGTTTGCAGTACGCATATTCAATGCTTGATCAAGGTCCGCTCTTAGATAAGTATGAAAAACAAATTCAAATGGAACGCGAAGCAGCAAGAGCAATGTTTGATGCAGCGATAAGTTCTGCTGAGCAACGATTGATGCGCCAAGATTATGACTACGCACGGCGTGAAGTCGAGCGAGCCATTGTTCGTCTTGAACGAAATGACCGCTCACTCTTTTCAGAAACCGAGTTCAATCAACGCTTTATGAGTGCAAAAACGCTACTTTCTCAGATTTCTCAACAAAATGAGCAGTGGCAACAACAGCGATTAATCCAAGAAGCAGCAGAACGTAACGTGGCTCAATCAGAACGTCAATCAGTTGAAGCACAAAAAAGAGTGCAACTCATAAACAATAATATGAAGCGCGTTCGTCAACTTCAGTTAGAGCATAAGTACGAACAAGCGCTTGACATCGTGAATGAAATTCTCTTTATCGACGAACACAACTTAGGCGCACTCGCTTTGCGTGACTCAATTCAACAGACAATGATTTACCGTCAATTTGATACGTATCGACGAGATAAAGAATTTGGGTTTAGCGAAATGCGTGTTGATAACGAAGGTGCACTTGTTGCTCCAACAGTTAGCTACTCCGGCAGCGGTGATCTATCAACTAATGCATTAATGAACTATCCAAATGATTGGTTGGACTTAACACAACGGCGGTTGCATTCTGTTTCTGGTTTCAGCGAAACGTATGAGAATAGATTGATTAAAGTTGCGATGGAAAAAACAACACATTCATCGCATGATTTTGGTGGAAAAACATTTGAAGAAGCAATTGACGAAATTAAAGCAGAAGCGAATTTAGAATCTGCCTTCTTTGAAGATTGGAGCAGGATTGCTGTTGCTCTAGATATGAAAGAAGAAGATGTTAAAGAAATGTCAATTGAAGACTTACAGATGGGAGATATTCCACTGATGAATGTCCTCAAGCGAGTTCTTGATTACATCAATGTTAAGAATGAAGCGCAAGAAGATGCTGACATGCGTATATGGTTTGATATCCGTGATGGCGTACTTGAAATTTCAATGGAAAAAGCACTCACTGATCACACCTATATCGAAGTGTACAATGTTACTGACTTGCTATTTGAAATTCGCGATTTCTGGGCACCACCGCTTGCATTAGGCGGTGGCGGAGGCACAGGCGGCGGCGGTCAAGGAGGCGGCCAAGGCGGTCGTGGAGGCGGATCGGGTAGTGGTGGTAATATACAGGGTATCTTTGGTTCTCCAGCTTTGGCCGCTCCTGGCGGAGGCTCAGGTGGAGCTGGCGGTGGCGGCTCAGGTGGATCTGGCGGAGGCTCAGGTGGTATTGGTCAAGGTGAAGAACAAGAAGCCAAAACTCGTGAAGAGTTGATGGAAGAATTATCAGACCTCATTCAAAAATATATCACAAGTCCAACAGGTGCTTGGGAATGGGATGATGATGGTCAACATGAAATTGATGCGTTAAATAATAATTTCATCATCAAGCAAACTCCTGCAGTTCACAGGGAAATTACTGCGCTTCTTGCAAAACTTAGGGAAGTTCGTGCGCTCCAATTTAATGTTGAGTCACGCTTCTTGCAAATTTCAACTGACTGGTTCGAACAAATTGGTTTTGACTTAGACCTTTACTTCAATACGAATAATGGTTTCTTCGATGCTGTGTCAAATCCTGAAACAGGGAATCCAAATATGCAACTGAGCGATTTCTTCGCGCCTGGAACAGCTCAGTTTAATGGCCCGACAATTCTAGGTGGATTTATGGAAGATCCAGACAACCCGGGGCAAATGATTCCAGTATTCCCTGCAAACGTTATAAACACTTCTGATATGGTTGGCACCCTTGTCGATGGTCAAATAGTTTATAACATGGGTTCTAATCAGCCAAATCCATTTGGCATACAGAATAATGGTAATGGTTTGAGTCCACTAGGTATAGTCCAAGGACATGACCAACTCATTAAAACTATTGGTAACTTCTCATCCTTTGGTAAAACA
>JABIWU010000010.1 GCA_018701395.1 Phycisphaerae bacterium
AGTACTTGAGTGGCATGTTGTAAAACAATTCCCACTCTCCGAATTCTCGTATGTGTGATACAAATTTTAGAAACAGAGTGTTGTCGACTTTATCTTTAACTATGTAATGATGTGGCCAAGAGTCGGCATAGGTCTTTGCCCATGTCCAAGGGGTTCCATCGATGAATTGTTTGATTTCATTTGAAAGTCTTTGTGCCATTGGTGTATTACAACACAAAACCAACCTGTAAGCATATGATTCTTGAATGCCTTCTAAGGACAACTTACTTTTAGAACTACATCGTTGGGCTCATCATCAAGATGAAAACTTCACAACGGAATCTTTTGCACACCTTTTGAAGCATTTAATCAACGATGCGCCAAATTCGGCGGGGGGCCTCTTTCGGGCATTAACAGGTGTGTCATTGCCAGAGGGGGGATGGAAAGAAGCAGTCATCAGTACACAAGTACACACAATGTATGGCACACCAGATATTAGCATCTGTTTGGATGGGGTAACGATTTATGTTGAAGTAAAAGTGGAGGCAGCTCTTGCTGATGGTCAAGCGGAGGGCTATTTATCAGCTTTAGAGGAACTTGCTTCTTCAAATGAAGTTACTCAGTTAGCATTACTTACAAAGTATCCTGCTCCAGCAACAGTTTCATCAGATGTACATCAAGTAAGGTGGTTTGAAATAATCGATGAGCTTGAAAAACTCGAGTTGGAAGAGTTTTCTGAAGTTACAAAATTTTTAGTAGCACAATTCATAGAATTTCTATCAACTCGAGGTATGGCAATTCCAAAAATTCGATCGGGTGTTTCATCTGGAGTTCGTTCGTATCTAAGTAGGGTTGGCGACGCGTCTATCTTTACAACAGGTGCGTTTAGGACTACCGCTCGTTTGCTTGAAGAAACTGAATTAGTTCCCTTGCATGATTTACTCTTATTGATGGCTCTTGCTATTGAACAGGCCGGTGTTTCTCATAATAGTGTTCGGTTTGGCTCGGGACATAATGTTGGGGGTTGGCTAGGCTGGAATATCGATGGGCTACGCTGTCATTTTCATGTTTGCGTAGCATCCCCAGATACAATTGTGTATGAGACGTATGAAATTGATCCTGCAAAACATGATGGAATAATTGGTCGAGTATATGAGGTCAGAAACCAATGGACTTGGGATAACTCACTTGACCTTGCCTCTGACGATTTGAATTTTTACGACTTAGACAAATCAGAACAGATTGATGTGCTTGTAGATTTTGTTAGGAAGAGCGAAGAGGTTGTGGGTGATTTTAGAAGAAATGAAAATGAAATCGCGGACTCCCCGAATTAAGAGTTTTACATTTCACTTCGACGGGACCCTTAAGGCAACTTTCTTTCTGCATCTCGGCCAATGACATCCATTTTGTGTTTTGCAATTTGCCGATCTGTCCATACCTTACCAGCTACCCAAAGAGGTTCAACCATTTCGCTTTCCCACACATCGTATAACGCGAGTAATTGTGTAACTTTTTCGGTTTGTTCTTCAGCGAGATTTTTCGTCTCACTGATGTCTTCTTTCAAGTTAAACAACAGAGGGGGTTGATCATCAACACAAATAAGTTTCCAATCGCCTTGTCGGACTGCTCCAGCTGGACCACGTCGCCAACACAAGACATCGTGGGGTAGTTCTTTGTTTTTACGAGTAATAAAAGGCAATAAATCTACGCCGTCCAAATCGCGCATGCTTTCATCGGTATCTCCAGCGAGTGTCAAAGTTGTTGCGGCAATATCGAGTGAACTGATTGGATTGTCATAGCGAGTTGGTTCAAGGTTGTCAGTCCAACGAATGACATAGGGCACGCGAATACCACCTTCCCATTTGGAGCCTTTCATCCCTCTGAGCACACCGTTGTTTGAGGCATTGATTGTTGCGCCACCATTATCATTTAAAAAAAAGACTATGGTGTCTTTGTCAAGACCCTGCGTTTTCAATGTGTCCAGTATCGAGCCCACTGCGATATCAAGTGACAGTGTCATGCCCGCTAATTTTTGACGACGCTGGTTTTCGATATCTGGAAATTCTTCAAGTAATACAGTTGGTGCCTGCATTGGGGTATGGACCGCGTTGAACGCAACATATAAAAAGAAAGGCGATTCAGTATGGCTTTTTATAAATGCATTTGCTTTTTCAGCCATCCAATCAGTTAAATATCGGTTGTCATCTTCCGGAACGATTTCTCTGTTGTGCATTAAGGATTGTTGATCGATTGTATCTTTATTTGCTTTTGAAAAATAGGTACGCGAACCAAGAAGGAACCCATGAAACTCATCAAACCCACGCGAGAGGGGATGTTGTTCTTCATTGCCACCCAAGTGCCACTTTCCAATTGCACATGATGTGTACCCAAGTTCGCCAAGTCGATCTGCCAGAGTTCGTTCAGAGAGAGGAAGCCCAACATCCTTTCCACGCAAATTTGCTTCGTGCCCAAATCGTTGTTGGTATCGGCCGGTTAGTAATCCAGCACGTGATGGACTGCAGACTGAAGCAGTGACATAACCTTGCGTGCAAATTACACCTTCGCTTGCAAGTTGATCAATTCGTGGAGTTTTTAAATCATCAGTACCGGTAAAACCAAAATCCATATAGCCCGCATCATCTGCAAAGAGTATGACAATGTTTGGTTGTGCTTGGCAAACAGCACATAGGAAGGCGATAAGAATACTCGTTACTGCATTTTCGATTTGAATCATTCTAATATAGTAATCAAACATGCTGGCGCATGCACTTAGTGCGATGTATCAAATGCGTTACAACTTATGAAGCAGGATTCATTCCGGCAATTCTTCGCCATGCACTAATTTGACCAAGATGGAAGCATGGGTGTCCAATAAGCATAAACGTAGCAACTTCACCAAGCGTATCGAAGCGTTTTGCAAATGGTGTATGTTCTGCAGAACGTTCAAGCAAGGATGGTTCAGAAGCATGTATAAAATCGGTTGCTTCTTTGCACCTTGCATCAAAGTGGTTCAAACAGTATGTCTTGTCAGGATACACCGACGCATCATCAATACAGTCAGTTCCAATTTGATACAACTTCTCTTCATCTTCTCCAAACGTAACACTGCCTCCAAGAAACTCAATACAGATACCAGCGTAGTATGCGGTGTGCCCGAGCACATACGCTGGATGGTTAATCGTGGTGCCAAGTCGATCTGCAAAGATATTCTCATCTATATCATCGCAAAGTAAATGCATGAGATTTTTCGCAACGACAAGCGTGGGTTTGGTAATTGTTTGTGGTGTCATAGATGCTCCATAATACCCAGTATTTCGCGATAATCCTAGAGACAAGGCGGAATAAGAGTTTTACATAACAGTGGGGTGCTGTTTAGCGAA
>JABIWU010000074.1 GCA_018701395.1 Phycisphaerae bacterium
AAAAATAAATTAACTCCAACCTTTTTCGAGTTAATCACCGCAGTTGCGTTTAAACAGTTTGCAGAGCAAGCGATTGACATTGCTATTATAGAAACTGGCTTAGGAGGCCGGCTCGATTCTACAAATGTAATTACACCACTTATTACTCTCATTACGAAAATTGATTTAGACCACACGAACATATTAGGAACAACCGTTGAAGAAATTGCTCGTGAAAAAGCTGGCATTTTCAAATCTTCCGTTCCTGCAATTAGCGCCCACCAAACACCTGAAGTTATAGAAATATTGAAATCGTGTGCAGAAGAAACAAAAACTGAAATTAAAGTAATTGCAAACGATATTGAGTTTAGTGCACGTTTTGGTGGTGGAGCAGATGGCAAGCAACACACACGAATTTGTGTTGTCACAGAAGAATCTCAATACATGCATATTCCTGTTCCACTTTTCGGAGAACATCAGGCGACGAATTGTGCGCTTGCAATTTCTGCTATTGATAAACTAAAGCATTTTGGTTTTACTTTTGAAGACCTAACACTATACAACTCCCTCGCGGAAACAAAAATCGCCGGTCGAATGGAAACCGTGTGGGACCGTCCTAAAATTATCGTTGACGGAGCACACAATCCAACAGCATTGCAAACGCTTATCAAATCTATTGGCGCGCACATTCCCTACGACTCAATGGTCTGCGTGTTTGGTTGTTGCCAAGATAAAGATGTCAATGGCATGCTTAATAAAATTGCCCTCGGCGCTGATAAGATTATCTTCACAAAAGCAAAGGGTAACCCCCGGGCTGCTGAACCAAAAATACTTCAAAAACTGTTTGCTGAAATTAGCGGGAAGATGACGCAAATCGCTGACACGCTTCCCGAAGCGCTTGAAATCGCTGCCCAAGCTGCAAGTAGAGAAGATTTAATCTGTGTAACAGGTAGCTTCTATCTCGTTGGAGACACCAAAAAGCATCTTGCTGCAATTGCAGCCAAAAGATAAGCGTTCCTGCGGTATCCTGCACCTCATAATGAATTGCAAGCCCGAATTAATTGAAACGCACCGCTATTGTGCTGAAGTTGCAAACGAACTTGAAAGCCGTTGGCAATCTGCATGGTCTGCCGACAACTTAAATGTAATTGGCAATCCTGGTGATGCTGACTTCGATTCTTCGAAACCAAAATTTTATTGCCTAGACATGTTTCCATATCCAAGTGGCGCGGGTCTTCATGTTGGACACCCTGTTGGTTACATCGGTAGTGACATTATTTCTCGGTTCAAAAGAATGCAAGGCTTCAATGTTCTTCACCCCATGGGCTGGGATGCGTTTGGCTTACCTGCCGAACAATACGCAATTGAAACTGGCATTCACCCTGCCGAAACAACGCGCAAAGCGATTGATACTTTTCGAGGTCAACTGCAACGAATTGGTTTTAGTTACGACTGGTCACGCGAATTTGCAACTATTGATCCAGAATATTACAAATGGACGCAGTGGATTTGGCTTAAAGCGTACAGCGCTTGGTTTGACCCTACGCTTAAAAAGGCAAGACCAATTACATCGCTTATCGAAGGTTTAGATTGCGGTGAAGTAAAACCTACCCATGGCAAATGGCAAGACTTTTCCGAAGACGAAAAAACGTTGTACATCAACGAACAACGGCTCGCTTACCTTGGCGAGCAGATTGTAAATTGGTGCCCAAAACTCGGCACCGTTCTCGCAAATGAAGAGGTCATTGACGGATTAAGTGAACGTGGTGGATTTCCCGTAGTTCGCAGGCCTCTTTGTCAATGGATGTTCCGCATCACCTCATTCGCCGACCGGCTACTTGAAGATTTAGAGGATCTTGACTGGCCCCAATCAACACTCCGCATGCAAGCCGAATGGATTGGGCGTAGCGAAGGCGCAGATATTGATTTCTCTATCGATGGCTCTGATGCTTCTATTCGTGTTTACACAACTAGACCCGATACTTTATTTGGTGTTACCTTTATCGTGCTTGCGCCCGAGCACCCTATCGTAAATGAACTCATCGAATCACCACCAGAACAATGTGATGGCAATGCACTCGATGATTATGTAACCCAAGCTCGAAACCGAGCCGATGTTGACAGAATGGCGGACGCAAAAGGTAAATCAGGCGTGTTCTCTGGTCTTTATGCAACAAACCCAGCAACTGGAAATTGTATTCCTGTTTGGATTGCAGACTATGTATTGATGGGGTATGGACATGGTGCCATTATGGCTGTGCCTGCTCACGATCAACGAGACCATGCTTTTGCAGAAGCACACGACATAGAAATCATCGAAGTAGTTAAATCAAAAACAAATGAAACATTTTCCATTACCGATAAGTGTTTTTCTGGCAAAGGAGTTGCCGTCAATTCTGCAAGTGAATATATTTCCATTGAGGGCTTAGATACAAATGAAGCCATGCAAAAAATTATTGCTTGGCTTGTTGAAAATAACATTGGGGTTGCAAAAGTAAATTATCGTCTGCGAGACTGGTTATTTTCAAGACAGCGTTACTGGGGCGAACCATTTCCAATTGTTTTTGATGCCAAGGGGAACCATTACCCTGTTGAGGAATCTCATTTGCCTGTCGTGTTGCCAAATCTTGAAAATTACACACCCGCTGAATCGGAAGACCCAACACCACTTCTAGGCAAGGCAACAGATTGGCTACACACTACTGCAGGAGAGGCGGGAGTTGACCCAGAACTTCTTTGCCCAGACACACCTGTAACTCGCGAAGCAAACACCATGCCAGGATGGGCAGGCTCTTGTTGGTATGAAATTCGTTACTGCAGCCCACAATGCAACGACCGGTTCGTAGCGAGCGATGCTGAGAATTATTGGATGGGTAACGGCGTCGATTTATACATCGGAGGAGCAGAACACGCAGTGCTCCACCTTTTGTACGCAAGGTTTTGGCACAAAATGTTGTTTGACCTTGGTGAAGTTTCTTGCAACGAACCATTTCAAAAATTATTCCACCAAGGGTTGTTAACCAGTTTTTCATTCCAACGAACAAATAAATCGCTTGTCCCATCTGATCAGGTCGAGGAACGTGATGAAAAGTTTTTCGAAATTGCAACCGGCGAAGAAGTCGAAAGAGTGATTGCAAAGATGAGTAAGTCACTTAAAAATATTGTAAACCCTGATGATATTATTTCGCAGTATGGCGCGGACACACTTAGGTTGTACGAAATGTATATGGGCCCACTCGAAGCATCTGCACCGTGGAACACGCGAGATATTGTTGGTGTGCACAGATTCTTACAACGTGTTTGGCGACTATGTACTGATGAGCACACTGGGAAAATGCACGCATCGTTACAAGATGCTCCAGATAATACTATTGAAAGAGCGCTTGCAACTACCATTGCAAAAGTAACCCATGATATTCCAAAACTTGCCTACAACACAGCGATAGCATCCATGATTGAGTTTGTTAACACAGCAACTTCGACAAGCAAGTTAACTGCAGACCAATTAAACCAATTCGTACGACTTCTTGCTCCGTTTGCGCCACATATCGCTCAGGAAATATTTGCAAAACTTGGCGGAGATGGATATATCGACGTTGCAGAGTGGCCAACATTTGACCCCGAAAAACTTATTGCAGACAAAGTCGAATTACCAGTACAAATAATGGGCAAAGTTCGAGGAAGAGTTTCTGTATCGACCAATGCAAGCGACGAAGAAATTGAAAAAGCTGCCTTGAGTGACCCAAATATTCGCGTACTATTAGAAACGCTTACTATTAAAAAAATTATCATTGTTCCAAACAAAATTATCAACATAGTTGCAAACTAACATTTACTAATCATGACAAACGACTTTAATATTTTAGAATTCGCTGGCATTTCTGACGAGCGGCCGTGGGAACTTCAACAACCAACACCAACCGACCTTCGTGCTGTGCTAGAAAGCGGAGAATTACCAACGATGGATTCTGTAACGAAAGCCATTGCAACGTATGTTGGAGAAGCCATAGAAGCGGAGCCTATCGAGCCACCGAGTCAAGATATCCCTTGGGCAACCCGCGTACGAATTGAAGGGTTGCCAACCGATATTCTGCTTTGGGTAGAGCCACTAAACGATTCTTCTCGCGAAGCCGCTGGTATTCAAACTGGGTGTGTATTAGCGTTGCAAACTGTTTTACATAGCGGTGATCCGCTAACTCATTTTTCTAATTTAATGCGTCTTCTTGCAGGTGCAAATTTAAATATACATTCTATTTGCGATTTGCCAACGGGACGCTGGTTCCCACACGACATTTTGCAACAGATGTTTGTGCAAGACGAAATTGAACCACCTGAAGAGGTGCTTTGGATTACTCGGTTGGTCGAAGCACCAGAAGATGTTGAACCTGAAGACCGCTGGGCGTGGGTTTCAACATACGGTTTAACAAGATGTGGGCGATTTGAGTTAGAGATGCTAGGAGTTTGCGCAATCTATGCTTCTGAAGCTGTACATATCGTTGACGGCCTTGCTGCACTTACTCTTGAAACTTCACTGCCGCCTGCAGGTCAACCAATGTCGCTCGGTTCAAATCTAGTAGTATCGCTTATGGCATGTAAAGATGCGGTTGGCATGCTGACGAAGGGAATGCCTGGATTCGAAGAAAGAGACAAGCCGTGTGTTGTCATTAGCAGTTCAGACGCATCTTTAGTCTACCCACATGATGCACTGCTAACGCTTCAAGCTGGTGAGACTGCGGTTATACAAACGCTTCGCTCCACCGAGCGCAGTGCAAAATTGGCTCAAGATAATTGGAAGCTATTATTGAAAACCGCATCACGAATTGGCAAAAATGAACACGCTGGCTGCATGGTGCAAGTGCCATGGTCTCAAATTGATGATGAAGAAGCGCCTCGGGAATATCTTTGGTTTCGAATTATCGAAGTAAACGGCAATGAAGTTGTTGGTGAACTTGCCCACGAACCGGACATTGTAAAAAATCTAACTGAAGGTCAAAAAGAAACCATCACAAAAACTGACATAACAGACTGGGTGCTCATGACGCCCGTTGGACCGATGGGTCCCGCAGACGCTACCGCCATCAGTGAATTTCTTGAACAGTTTAGTTAACCACTAGTTAATTGAATTATGAAGACTAACAAGCCTGCGATTAACGCGAGAACGACACAGAAAAATGCAACGCGAGCAGTAATTGGCATCGGTCTGTAAACATCGTAATTTTCTTCGTCTGCTGACCGTTCGAAATCGTCCCAATCAATGTCAATGGAATTGCGTTTATTATCAATCAATACTTGGTGCGCCATTTCAAAATCTTCGCGTCGAACTTGTACCGGCACGCCGAGTACGCCCCCGTTTAAATGGACGCCCATGCCAATCGCTGGTGTTCCAAAAACAAATGCGTCGATGCCGTTGTCTTTCAACACTATCGCAAGAACATTTGCTTCAAATTCAGTAGGCGGAGAAATAATTGTAACTAAGTCTTTACTCACGCAAAACTATCCTCATCTCCCATCGAGGGTTGAATAACATCAATCACTCTTTGTGTTCTAGGTTCAAGCCAGCGCAACTTTCTTTCGACCATTCTGATAAATGATGAACCACGCACTCTTCCAAATGAACCATTTTTTATAATTGGAATTACACTTTCTACAATCAAAGCTTCAATCATCAAAAATGGAATAATTGAACGTTCGGATGCCATCAGTGGCAGTTTTGTAAATTGATCGTACGATTGCACAAGAGATTGAATAGTGTGCCCTCGAAAACTATCAGGCCATGAATCCACGTTTTCGACCTCGCCCATTCGCATTGAAAACTGCAAAGCTCCATTTGCAATATCTGACACTCTTGGGCTTACCCTTAGTGAATCGAAATCAATAACTGCAATTATCTCGCCATCTTTGTACAACATGTTTCCTGGGTGCCAATCGCTATGAACTATAGATGTTGGAAGTGATGAAAAGTCTACAGATTCAACTTTAGTAAACGCATTTTCATATTGCGATTGTAAATATTCAACGGACGATTCTATACCTTCAAGCTGGTCGGACGGTTCGTGTAATGTTAGTCGCGATGCAACATCGCCTATCTTTGAAACGAAAGACATATTCAAATGAAATGAATTTTTAGATTCAAGTTCATTCGGAAACTCACGAAGGATGTCGTGAAAATGAGCTAACACTCTGCCTGACTCTGCCGCTGCGGGATTTGATTTATCGAATCGATTGCCGCGAATAAATCGAAAGAGCTCATATATGCGACCGTTGTGTTCTACAAGCGTTTCGCCATCTACAGTTTCGATTAACCCTGCAACTGGGAATCTATGTTCGGACAACCTGCGTTGAACTGCGTGTGCAACATCGACTTGTGCTCGGCCGTCTCTTCCACACGCCCTACGTTTCAGAAGATATTGCCCCATTGATGTAACTACAATCATTTTTGCGGCGCGACGTGATCCCTTCCTGTAGTCGGCTATTTTTTCAATTGCTCCAATATTAAAGCGACTTAAAACAATCACAAGATCCTGCCCGTCAATTTCTTCAGCTATGGTTTCATTGTCGACAAGTGGTCCAAGCCGTGGCGTTCGATCAATATTATCTGCTTCGTTAGTCACACTGATATTTTATGTCAATTTACTTTTGTTTGAAAAATACAACTTGAGAATCGTTATTCTGCGTTTTGCACTTGCTCTTTGATGCGATCAACTGCACCTTTTATTTCAACAATTCTCCGGCTAGTTTCACCATCCAAGCACTTACTTGCAATGGTATTTGATTCTCGAAGCATTTCTTGTGCAAGAAAGTCGAGGGTGCGGCCAATTGGTTCGTCTTCTGGCCTTGCTACAAGCTCTCTAAATTGAACTAGATGACCATCAAGTCGTGTAATTTCTTCGGCGATGTCTGTCTTTTCCGCAAAAATTGCAACTTCCCGAAGTGTATCTTGCTCTGTAACATTCGCGCCTACTTCTGCGAACAACGTTTTCATTCGCAAGTGAAGCCGAGCTTGATACTCGCGCACAATTTCAGGCGCTCTTTCTTTAATGTGAAATAGATGGTCGGCAATTTTTACAAGTTGTGATTCAAGGTCTTCTTCAAGCGATTGCCCTTCTCTGCGTCTCATTTCAATGACCTTGGAGCAACTTTCCTTAACCAAGTTTAGCACTGCAGTTTTCATTCGAATGGCTACGTCTACGTCCTCGTCCGTTTTCAAAACGCCCGGCAACGAAAGAAGCCTTGACGCCTCAATAGATATTGAAGAATCTACTTCGCGTAATTGCGAAATATAGTTACGTAGAATTTCTGCATTGATACTTGCTACGCCCCGCTCTGGAGCATCAATAAACTTCACGTTAATCGTGACGCTTCCGCGCGAAAGGTGTTTCGATACTGCGGAATCAACTTCTGCCTCTAGACTTGCAAGTAAATCTGGCAATCGAACATTTGATTTATAAAACTTATTATTTACCGTGCGAATTTCTACCTGAAGAGATGTACCATCTTCATAAGACGACGCACTTCCAAAACCAGTCATGGACCGAAGCATGTATTAATTCCCGCCCGTTGGATGCTCGGAGCCTGAACTATCTGTGCTAGTAGGGTGGTCGGAATTATTTGGAATTGTTTCAGAAGTTCCATCCGTGGTTGGATTACCCGTGAAAATTCCTGGCTCGGTGGTTGTTGTGGGTGTCACATCCGTTGAGATAGGGACAACAGGGGCAACTTCTTCGATTGCCTCCTTACTTTCCACTAAATTCAAAGCAACCGCAATGCCAAGAAATAGTACAAATGCAACGACAGTCATAATCGTCAGTGCATCGCCAACTCGGCCGCCGAATACTGTGTCTGTTCCGCCACCACCTGCGCCACCAAACGCCGCGGCAAGCCCACCGCCTTGAGGTCGCTGAACAAGAATAATGAGAATCATTGCGATTGCAATGACGATGAGTACTATTGTGAGAATAAGGAACGTGTTGTTCATTTCATACTTTCCAGAGCTTGTGTTACGACTTACAAGAAGCGGCAACAATTGCATTAAACGAGTCTGCTGATAAGGACGCACCACCTACGAGAGCGCCATCAATATCCGGGCTGGCAAATAACTCGGCAGCATTGTCAGGTTTGACAGAACCACCATATTGAATGCGAAGAGTATCCGCAACGATTTCATCATACAACCCACGAACACATTCGCGGATTTCTTTGTGGACAGATTGTGCATCTTCTGGGCTAGCGGTCTTGCCTGTGCCAATCGCCCAAACAGGTTCATACGCGATGATGACCGATTCCATCTGTGAAGCACTCACACCCTCGAGGCCCGATGTTACCTGCCCAAGAACGACTGAAAGGGTATTTCCAGACTCCCGTTCTTCAAGCGTTTCCCCAACACAAAGAACTGTTTGAAATCCACTAGCAAGTGATGTTTTCATTTTCTTTGCGATTAAGACTTCTGATTCACCCAAAACATGTCGGCGCTCACTATGCCCGACTAAGACACTCGTAACACCGATTTCTTTAAGCATATCTGCGCTAATTTCACCCGTAAATGCTCCATTTGATGCATGCCAAATATCCTGTGCGCCGAGCGAAACCATAGATTGGCCGATGACGCTATCTACCGCTTGAAGATATAAAAATGGCGGATAAATGACCACGTCACAGCAGTCACAAGAATCAAACTGATCTGCAACTGCTCCAGCAAGAAGCATTCCCGATTCTAAATCGGTATTCATCTTCCAATTGCCGCCAATAATGGGTGTGCGTTTGGTCATAAGAATCGGTAAGGATACCAGAAACCGGCGAATCTCTCGTGATTTACTCACATCTGCGAGTACAATCCGCTTTTTCAACCCCTCATGCAGGAATCCATTTATGCCGACCAGCGCTGCCGACATTCGAAGACAATATATAGAATTTTTCACGGACAAGTGTGGTCATACCGAGGTTCCATCAAGCCCAGTCGTGCCGCATGATGACCCAACCTTGCTTTTTACAAATGCTGGGATGAATCAATTTAAAGATGTGTTTCTTGGGCGCGGAAGTAGACCATTCACACGTGCTGTCGATACCCAAAAATGCATCCGTGCAGGCGGTAAGCACAACGATCTTGAAGATGTTGGCCGCGATACCTATCACCACACATTTTTTGAAATGTTAGGAAACTGGTCGTTCGGAGATTACTTCAAAGAAGAAGCAATCGCTTGGGCGTGGGAATTATTTACCGAAGTTTGGGGCCTTGAAAAAGACCGACTGTACGTCACCGTTTTTTCTGGAGATGAAAAAGACGGTTTAGAGCCCGACATAGAAGCTGAAAATCTTTGGAAAAAATTGACGGACATCGACCCTTCGCACATTACGCGATGGGATAGAAAAGATAATTTTTGGGAGATGGGAAACACTGGGCCATGTGGACCATGTAGTGAAATTCATTATGACAGTACGCCAGATAAAAGTGGTGGACATTTAGTAAATTTAGATGACCCAGATGTAATTGAAATATGGAACTTAGTTTTCATCCAATACAACCGAGGTGACGATGGTACGCTTGCCCCGTTGCCAAATCAACATGTTGACACAGGCATGGGACTTGAACGAATCGTACGAGTTTTGCAGGGAAAAAACAGTAATTATGACACTGACTTGTGGACACCGATTTTTGACTTAATTACAAAACTTACTGGAGCTTTACCATACGCTGGTGGTCTTGAGGACCATACGGACATTGCGTATCGTGTTCTTGCTGATCACATACGTTGCCTTGCTGTTGCCATTGCAGATGGCGGAAGGCCAGGCTCAGCCGGACGTGAATATGTTTTACGAAGAATATTAAGAAGGGGTGTTCGGCATGCGCACCAAACATTTAATGTTGATGGCCCCCTGCTTTATAAACTCGTTCCAGCAGTTATTGAAACTCTTGGCGATGTCTTCCCAGAACTATCTAAAAACGAAAAACACATTTCGCAAGTTATACTTGATGAGGAAGAAGCATTCCTTAAAACACTTGATCGCGGTTTAGAATTATTTGATAAAGCCGTACAAAATGGTGATGGTACATCCATCGACGCAAAAAGTGCTTTTACCCTGCATGACACGTTTGGTTTTCCAATAGATTTAACTGAGGTTATGGCTGAAGAACGCAATCTCACAGTCAATCGTTCTGGCTACGAAATTCTCATGGAAGAGGCTCGAGTAACTTCACGTGCTACGACTGAAGATGAGATGAAAATGCATCTTCCACCGGAAGTGTTGGGCAAACTTGAATCTCTCAATGTAAACCCAACAGACGATTCGCCGAAATTTGGTCGCGGAGTATCCGTTTCAACGGTTAAAGCAATTTGGAATGGCAAAGAACTCGTCGGCAAGGCTGATGATTCTATGTTATTTGGTGTAATCCTAAACAAAACACCTTTTTATGCAGAGCAAGGAGGTCAAGTTGGAGATTGCGGGCATTTAATTAGAGAACATACCAGCGATCTTTCTGAGTCTGACTTCGTCGTTGAAGAAACGCATCCTTACGGAGATTACGTTCTGCACGTTGGGCGAGTTTCAGGAAGCTCTCTTCAAATGGGCGACTCTGTCAATGCTATTGTTCGCGAAAAACATAGGGTTGCCATAGAAGCAAACCATACTGGAACGCATTTGTTAAATCACGCCCTTCGAGCAACTCTCGGCGACGACATTCAACAGCGCGGTTCTCTTGTCGACAACAATAAACTTCGTTTTGATTTTTCACACTCCCACGCGTTGACTGATGATGAAGTTGCAAAAGTTGAGCAACTTGTAAATAATGCAATTAACTCTAATAGCATTGTTGACGCAAAGAACGTTCCATTGAATCTTGCTCAAGAAATAAATGGTGTTCGAGCTGTGTTTGGTGAGCGGTATCCCGACCCAGTTCGAGTTGTGAGCATTGGTGCAACTGTTGATGCATTACTAGAAAATCCAACGAATAAAGAGTGGTACGAATGTTCCGTAGAATTCTGTGGTGGAACGCACGTTCCAAGCTGTGAATCAGTAAAGCATTTCGTAGTTCAACACGAACAAGCGTTGGCTTCTGGCATCAGAAGAATTATTGCACTTACAGGAGTAGCTGCAACGGCTTCGCACGAAGCAGGTACTTCCTTGTTAAAACAAATCGAAGAGGCAAGAGAGTACTCCGACGATACGCTTGTAAGCCGGTACGAAGAATTACTTCGACAAGTAGACGAACTATCAATTTCGCAAACCACACGACATATGGTGAATCAACGACTTGCATCGCTTCATATTCGTGTTAAGGGTATTCAAAAAGAGGCTGCATCTTCTAGAAAAGATCATGTCCTTGAACAAGCTCGTGTAATTTCAGAATTAAAAGACTCCATAATTGTCGCCACAATAAATGGTGCGGATAAAGATTCAATGATGGTTGCACTTGACGCAGTTCGTTCAAAGCGACCTGACGGTGCTGTAATGTTATTTACTGCTAACGAAAAAGAAGGTAAGGTAATTATTGTGGCTGGTGTAAGTAAAGCACTTATTTCTAAAGGACTAAAAGCAGGCGATTGGGTACGTGTTGCTGCTGGTGCTTGCGGAGGTGGTGGTGGCGGTAGACCCGACACAGCACAAGCGGGCGGCAAAGAACCAGAAAACGTTCCATCGGCGATGGATACGGCAAGCGCGTTTGCTTTGGAGGCAACAACATGACTGAAGAAAAACCAAACGAAGATACTAACTTGCAGGAAACAAAAGAGCTTGAAACAAAAAACGAAGGAGTTCCACATTTTGTAACTCCCCTTCGCCCAATAGTTCTGCAAGTGGGCGAACATGTAATTTCCGCATTGGAAGAAGAGGATACGGTTGCTGTTCTAACAACAATAACCGGCTCGGCTATAGGTCAACAGGTAATTTCTATCCCACTTAAAGCAGAACACGTACAACAAGTGCATCAATTAATAGAGCAAATTCACGAAAGCAAAGAACCTGAACGAGTCCCATGCGTTGGGTTTCATTGTTTAATCGATGAGGAGATGGACAAGGAACCCAAAGAATGAAACCAACATTATTTAACATTTCTCTTGCGCAGTGGTCCCTGCACCGTGCATTCCAAAGTGGGTATTTACAGCCTATTGATTTTCCAAGAATTACAAAAGAACAATTTGGAATTAACGCTGTTGAGTATGTCAATAGTTTTTTCCCTGACCGTTTGCCTAAAATCGATTTTGTTAACGATTTAAAAACTCGTTGCAGTGATTATGGTGTTATGAGTTTGCTCATCATGTGTGATGGCGAAGGGCATCTTGGCAACCCCGATGAGGTGGCGCGTAACCAAGCTGTTGAAAATCATTACAAATGGGTGGATGCTGCAGTTGAACTTGGTTGCCATTCCATCAGAGTCAATGCTCAGTCATCCGGCAGTTATGAAGAACAACAAAAACTTGCTGCAGATGGTTTAAGAAAGCTCTCTGAGTTTGGTGATACTAAAAAAATTAATGTCATTGTAGAAAATCACGGTGGATTAAGTTCAAATGGATCTTGGCTTGCAGGCGTTATTAAAATGGTTGACAACCCACGCTGTGGCACACTTCCAGACTTTGGTAATTTTGTTTTAGACTGGGGAACGCGTGAAGAATACGACAGATATAAAGGCGTTCGCGAATTAATGCCTTACGCCAAGGCTGTAAGTGCAAAATCTCACGACTTTGGTAATGACGGTTGTGAATTGCATACTAATTATGAAAAAATGATTGGCATTGTTCTCGATGCGGGGTATCGAGGATGGATTGGTATTGAGTATGAAGGTGGAAAAATTGGCGAGTTTGAAGGAATTATTCGCACTAAAGATTTATTAGAACAAGTTAGAGCAAGCAAAGAGGAAACCTTATGAACGCTGCAGTAATTACAGGCGAGGGAACCCCTGTTGCAAGCAGTGTTCAATTTGTAAATGATTGGACTGAACTTGCTCCGAAACAGAACGAAGTTTTAGTAAAAACTGAAGCATCCGCACTCAATCATCTCGACCTTTGGGTTGGCATAGGCATGCCTGGCCTAGATCTTGAATACCCACGAATAAGTGGTTCGGATGGTTGTGGAATTGTTTCTTCTGTAGGCGATGGAGTGGACGCGTCGTGGTTAGGAAAGCGCGTATTATTAAATGCTGCTGTTTTGCAACCTGAAAAAGATCTTCCTGCTATTAGCCCATTTCCCGAAGATATCCGAATGATTGGAGAACACGACCACGGGACAAACGCCGAGTTTTTTGTTGCGCCTGTTGCAAATGTTCTTGACGTTGGCGATATGGATCCAGTTCAAGCTGCTGCTTTTGGTCTTACACATTTAACTGCATGGCGAATGCTTATTACACGCGCACAATTGCGTGCAGGGCAAACTGTTTTGATTACTGGTATTGGTGGTGGAGCGGCACTTGCTGCGTTCAACATTTGCAAGCATTTTGGTTGCAACACAATTGTTACGTCAAGGCACCAATGGAAACTTGACCGTGCAATTGAACTTGGCGCGAACTACGCAGTGCTTGACGAGGGAGAAGATTGGTCAAGAGTTGTTAGAGGGTTAGCGGGAAAGCGAGGAGTTGATGTTTGTGTCGATTCTGTTGGTGGACCACTTCACCTTCAGTGCATTAAAACACTTGCTCGTGGCGGCACACTTGTTACTTGTGGATGCACCGCTGGTGCAGCCCCAACAACTGATCTTGCTAGAATTTTCTGGAACCAACTTTCTATACTTGGTTCAACGATGGGTAACATGCATGAATTTCGTGAAGTTGTTGCGCTCTTCAAAAATGGTATGGAACCTGTCGTCGATTCAATTCACGATGCTTCCGACGCTTCTGCAGCATTCGCTCGACTAGAATCTGGCGAGCAATTCGGCAAAATCATTATTCGCTGGTAATATTTTTGGAACAGTCCTAGCACATCTAATAAACAACTGCCCTCATCTCCGATGAGGGCAGTTGCGGCTAGGTATTCTTAATCTGTCAAAAGACAGTGGTTTTGTGCCTGATACCAATCCATCCTTGGATTAGGAGGCAAGTGCGAAGTAAACTTCGCTATCAATCATAAACTTTTATGCAGTTCGGCGATTGAAAAGGGAAAGAACAATAACAAGTGCGATTAAGCCGACGAATCCGCCTGCACTAAACTCAGTGATAAGACCCGTTAAGCGGCCAACCATTCCCGAGAAAAAGTTGTCGTTACCAGCCCAAATTACTTGAGCTAATACACCTACAGCGATGAAGATTAACATAAGGTCAATGAAGCCCCATGCCCATGCTTTAATAGTATCTAATGCGTTTTTCATAATAGAGATCTCCTTAGTTTCCTTGAACCCAGCCTGTTGTGGCCTAACTAGCCATCCCTGACAATAATGGACCACAACGTGGGTCCTTGGGATTTATGACTTATCGGCACAAGGTACAAATTCACCACAGGATAACGTCCGATTATGTTCAAATAAGAAACGCAAAAGTCCCTAAGTCCTTAATTTAAAAAGGTTTATAATTTCTCTATTTTTCAAAAAAAAACATGTTTTGCTAGCAAATCGCGTGTTTTACTTGCAAAATAGCTCTCGAATTGCATCTTGAACCGCTAATTCAACGGTATCTTCAGACTGCGTGGAATCAATGACGCAATATCGTTCCGGCATTTCTCGAGCTTGGTCTAAAAAACCCTCTCTGACCTTAGAATGGAAGTTTTGACCTTTTAATTCCATTCGATCGAGCAGTGGATTTAATCGCCCAGCCGCTGTTTCGTTGTCAACATCCATAATGAGCGTTACATCTGGCCAATTTCCAGAAACCGCTACTTCTGCAACTTGTTGAATCCATTCTTTTGGCAAACCGCCTGCTGCACCCTGATATGCCAGCGTCGCGCTAACAAACCGGTCTGCAACAACCAATTCACCTCTCCTGAGCGAGGGAACTATTTCTTGCTCTACTAATTGCGCTCTGCTAGCCATATATAGAAGCATTTCGCACTGAATAGTCATGCATTCATTATCCGTATCGAGCAACACTTGTCTAATTTGTTCCCCTATAGAAGTTCCGCCGGGTTCACGAACTTCTTTGACTACCACCCCGCCCTCTCTGCACCAATGCATAAATCGACGCATTTGCGTTGATTTACCAGAACCGTCTGGACCGTCGAAAACAATAAATTTACCCGCTAATGCAGATGCAATTTCGTTCATGTGCTGCACTATCGTGCAATGCGACTATCTTTGCAAGGGGTGACGGTTACCATGTAAGAAATGCTTGTCAAACTGCACCAAGATGGACGAAAAATAGACCAATTTTGGATCGCAATTGAACAGCGTCCATCGAAAGTTCGGCTTGAACAAAGTGGCGACGATGTTTTCATTGATTGGAATTCGACCGTTGATGACTCGGGACGATTGCGAGCTTGTGTGTTGTGTCGAGGCGATGTGTATCGAGAACGTACTTTCCCTCAAATAACTGCCATCGTTATTGTTCTAGCATTTGCCGGTGGTGTTGCTGGATTACTTGGTCTAGTAACAACGTGGCTAATGCTTATTGCGATGATGAGTGTTCTTCTCATAGACATCATCATCCTAATTTTTAGTTTCAATCGACTCGTTTGTTACAAATGTGGAACAAGATACAGCAAGTTAACCATTGCGCCATACCACCAAAAATGGGATCTGGACCGCAGCAAACAACTACAACGTGTTAGTTAGCTTTTAAATAATCCACATGCCAACGTGTGCGCCAAGCCAAAGCAATAACACGCCGATTGTGCAACCGGTAGCAAACACCACTGCTTCTCGAATAGTAATTCCAAAAAAACCAATCATCGCAATGCAACAAAGTGCAAATTGAGAAGTAGACAAAAGTAAAACGCGAGCGATCCCGTGGTCCATTTGCACAACGCGCACTGCTTCAATTAAAGAAACCGCTGCCAAACACCGCAGTGCCACGATGGGTAAATTGCCAAATCTGCGACGCAATCGCCAACAATTAATTCTAACAGCAGCAAGGAACAACAAAGAAAAAACAACCAACCGAACAAGTTCCCGCCAAAACTCTTGCAATCCAATTTCAACAGTAATCTCGACTCCGCTTTTATATAGACCGTTTGCTCCAGTAAAAATACCATAGAGAACGATTCCAAAACCTACTGCTGCAATGGTGGTTGGCAACCAAATGCCGCCTCGATTTGATTTGCTAGATGCTGCATTAATATTTGCTTGTTCGTCGCTTGATTCTGTCATTTATGTTTCTCGATAGGTACAGTACCGCAATGACACAATATATATATAGTCTTGCTTCAATTTTTATCTTATCTCTCACAGTATTCGGCGATGTCATAGTGCTGACAAGTGGCGAACAACTTGAAGGGACTATCAAAAGTCAAGATAGTCAGTTCATTCATGTACAACACTCGATTTTGGGAGATGTTTCAATTGCATTAAAAAATATCACTAGTCTAAATGGTGAGCGCATACTTGAATCAATCGAAATTGCACCTAATGAAGAACAGGAAGAATTCCATGAAGAGACACAATGGAACCAATCTATAAACGTTGGGCTCGGTATTCAAAATGGACAAAAAAATACTTCTGATTTATCTACTGCCTACCACGCAGATAGAACTATAGACGAACACAAAGTTACCTTTGATTTTCGTTACAACATGTCGGAAACAAATAGTGAGCGTACATTGAATCGTTTTGCAAGTTCGTGGGGAAATACTTGGTATCAAACAGATAGCCTTTGGGATGTATTTACTACGTTGCAATTTGATTGGGCAGAATTTCAATCATGGGATCAACGTCTTGTTGGCGATTTAGGCGTGGAATACGAAATATTGAAGAACAAAGAAAATAATGAAGAATTTACGCTAACGCTTCGTCTTGGTAGTGGCTTCAGAAAAGAGTTTCAGTCGGTCAATAACCATTTAATTCCAGAAGGTTTGCTCGGTGTAGGGGTTAATTGGGTTGTTTCAGATAAACAAACGCTTACCGCTTCAACAACTTGGTATCCAGATTACGACGATGTTTCAAATTACCGTTTAGTTACAAATGCTTCGTGGAATGTACAAATGAGCAACATTGATACTATTCAGTTTTCAATTGGATTTCATCATGAATACAATTCCCAAGTTGATACTGGTATAGATAACTCTAATCTACAACTCACCGCAGGAATACAGTACTCATTCTAGATAACTTGTAATTTCCTTCAAATTAGCGAGTTTTGTAACACTAGAGGCGATATCCCTCGTTTTGGTTGTGGCACGAATACGTTCTGATGATGGCATAAACCACAATAATCACAATTTAATAAAAAAAAATTGAAATTCGTTGACCATATTCAATTGAGGTGCATAGTAGTAGTAATGAAACAAGAAACTCGAAAAGAAATGCTTCAGAACTTATTGTCTCATAAGAGTCATAAAGTTGCTGTTCGTACAGCAAAAACGCCTTCAAGTTGTTTTATGGCCTCATATCGTTGTTGTACAAAAGGCGAATGGAAGCAAGCCGCAACGCAATTCACTTCTGCGATGAACCTAATTTGGACAAGCATCGTAAATCCCATAGCGGGAGCAAATCGGAAAAACTGAGTAACTACTCAAAACCAAACACCGACAAGCCCCGCCTAACCAAGACGGGGCTTTTTTTAAGAACAGATACACATGAACTCACCAACACACAACCAAAACGAAACCGAAAATTGGAATAATGCAAAGCCATCCCTTGCTTCAATGGTCAGCACTCTGCGAATTAAGTTAACTACTACCACTGATGGATGGTGTGTCGATATTTCCTCACTCACTCCTTGCGACGCCATGATGGCACTCGCTCGAGAAGATTTGTTGGAAGGTGCGACCATCCTCTGTGGTGATGGTGAAACAAAGTGGGTTGCATGCATCTACGGACCAATCGAAACTGGTGATGCACGCGCAATCGTACATGAAGTATCCACATCGGTTTCGCCTCTCTGTGCAGACTTCAGAATGCAGTCGGTTGTAACATCAAAACTTAATGAAGGCATTTCGGCACACGTTCGAGATTACGATGACGCGCTTATGCTCGCCTCTACAACTTTGGCTCGATACATGAGCGATATGCTTGGCGAAAATGTAAGCGAGCCAGACCTTGGTGTTATGGACGCACTCCTGCATAAAACTGGAACCATTTCTATCAAACCTATCGAGACAAAAGTATTCGCCTCCTTCGTAGATGTTGGCATCTCCACAGAATGTCCTACAAACCCCGCAGATTCATCCGTTATTTATGACATCCACTCTGATTCGTGGCACTGCGACTAAAAACTCCTTTGTACATGGCTACGTAGTGCCATGTACTTTCCTCCTTGATGGATAAGGGTCGGCCCAACAGTCGGCCCTTTCCTTTTTATATACTGCAACTATGTCAATTGTAAATCATCATCAAACAGATTCTGGAATACTTCACGTCAAGCTGAATAATCCAGAAATGAGGAATGCGCTTAGCATTGAAATGTTCGATGCTATAGACGAAGCAATTGAACAAGCGAATACGCAAACGAAGTGCATGTTACTCAAAGGTGAGGGCGTTGTTTTTTGTTCTGGTTTTGATATGAAAGCGTGCGTAGGAAACCTACCTTTGTTAGAACAATATATTTTACGATTAAGCAGCCTCATTCGATCGCTTAGAAAACTTTCTGTGCCTGTAGTTGTTGCAGCGCATGGCGCTTCCATTGCGGGTGGTTGCGCAATTTTAACAGGATGTGATTTTGTAATTGGCTCGAAAGAAGCTAAGTATGGGTATCCAGTACACCGAATTGGCATTTCCCCTGCCGTTACAATTCCAACGCTCTTTCAAAAATTAGGCGAAGGAAGAGCACGCACGCTCATTCTTAGTGGAGAAATTATTGACGGAAGTGATGCGAATGCAATTGGTTTACTTTCTCATTTAGAAGAAACAGACGAACAAGCAATCATAACTGCAAATGAACTTGCTGAAGCGCTTGCACAAAAACCAGCAATTGCTCTTCAAGCAACAAAGCGGTGGTTAAACGAACTTGATGGTTCTCTTGATGATGAGCGGTTTGATAAACCCGCTAAACAATCATCTTCCGCTCTTGGGGATGAAACTGAAAAGATGTTAAACCAACTTTGGAATAAATAATGACTGGCAATTTTCCCAATTTGCAAGCAACATAAGAACATCATTAATTCCAACGTTTAATTCACCATCGATATCACTCTCACATCCATGGCAACATTCTGGTTGTTGCTAAAAAACTATGAAATTTATGTTTCTTGCAATTCCTTTGCGGTTTCTGCATCAACTACATCACTATGACATGATGCTTTGCCTTGGGCTGTTGTTCCCACTTTTCCTTTAACTTTATTAGCAAGTTTGTGCACTTCTTCGGGAGAAAGTACGCCGCGTTGCTCAAGAATTTCCTTTTGCTCAATAGTCAGTGCCGCAGAAACCTTTGGTTTATCCCAAGCGTAATTTTCATCTTTGCCTGAAGCAAACTCTTGAATTTCTTTACTGATTCGAACACTGCACCAGTCGTGTCCGCACATAGCACAAAAATCTGTATCGACATCCATGTCTTCATCGTGCATCGCGCGTGCGAAATCTGGGTCAAAACTTAAATCAAAATGTTTTTGCCAGTTCAGTGCTGCGCGTGCTTTTGTTAGTTCGTCATCATTGTCACGACTGCCTGGAATTCCAAGGGCGATATCAGCGCTATGCGCTGCAATTTTATATGCAATGCATCCTTGTTTTACATCGTCTTTCTTTGGAAGACCAAGATGCTCCTTTGGAGTTACATAGCAAAGCATTGCCGCGCCATGGTATGCAGCAGCCGTTGCGCCAATGCAACTCGTAATATGGTCATACCCAGGAAACATATCAGTAACCAGCGGGCCAAGAACATAAAACGGTGCACCATGGCAGAGTGATCGTTGCAACTTCATGTTGTATTCAACTTGGTCAAAAGAAACATGACCTGGTCCCTCAACCATTACTTGCACACCTTTTGCCCATGCACGTTCTGTCAATTCACCGAGCACTTCTAATTCGCGAATTTGCGCCTCGTCGGTCGCATCAGCGAGGCCACCCGGTCGAAGACCATCGCCAAGTGAAAACGAAACATCGTATTGTCGCATTAAATCACAAATATCATCAAAGCAGTCATACATTGGGTTTTGCTTATTGTGATGTATCATCCATTTCGCCAATAACGAACCTCCACGAGAAACGATTCCAATCAATCTGTCTTTAATGTACGGAATGTGCTCGTGTAAAACACCTGCATGGATTGTAAAGTAATCAACACCCTGCTTCGCTTGATTTTCTAATTCGTCCATTATCATCTTGGGAGTTAGATCTTCAATTTTCTTATTAATAATCATTGAGTAAATTGGAACTGTTCCGATGGGAGCGGTCGACTCTCGGATGATGGCTTGCCGGCACGTGTTTAAGTCGCCGCCAGTTGATAGGTCCATGACCGTATCAGCGCCCCACTTCACCGACCAATGTAATTTTTCGAGTTCTTCTTCAATGCCAGATGAAACTGGCGATGCTCCCATATTTGCATTTACTTTTGTTAGCGAAGCTCTACCAATTGCCATTGGATCAAGGTCCATCGCAAGGTGCACGATATTCGCCGGAATAATTAAACGCCCTGCGGCAATTTCATCTCGAACTTGTTCCGCGGTTAGATGAGGTTCGCGCTGTGCGACTCGCATCATCTCTGGCGTAACAACACCCAATCGAGCGTTTTCTAGCTGTGTTACTGGATGAGCGTTTGGAGATGGATTGAAATCCCAAGCCGTTTTTGTAGAAGGCGCTGGCATTCCGGGAGTATCGGGTGAACTAAACATAGTCGCACCGCCGATATTTGCTTGTAAAGAGAAACTGCCTGGCGCAGTACCCTGTTTCTTAGAAGAAGGATTGCCTGCTCCGTGCATTGGTAGAGCATGATCCTGAAGTCCTACATTTCTATTGATTTCTTTCATCCCCGTATTCTACCTTCGCTACAATCCTCAGTGACCTTATGAAAAAATTATGTTTCATCGCAATTATCGCCATTGCAGGGTGTCAATCCCAGCAAGTAGTCAACTATAAAGCAACAAATCTCCCCACGGTTGGCCCTGTCGAAATCGATGTGCAATCCTTCAGCGGAGATGTCAAAATTATTGTCGACCCGACTGTTGTGGGCACCGTGGTAACAGCCATGCAACTAGAAGACAGTATCGATGAAGTGCCACTTGCACAAGCGAAAATGCGATGCACGACTGAAATTGAAACTGGCGTTACAGGACAGATTGTGCACATTGTTGCAACGTGTGATGATAACCCATTAAATCTAATCAGCGCAGAAATTGTTGTCCGTGCGAATTCGATTCATGGCGTAACCGTCTCGACCAAGGATGGGGATGTCACACTTCTTGGAGTTTCTGGTGCAATCTCTATTCAAACTAGCGATGGTGATGTCCGAGTCGTAACGCCGCAAGTGATTAATAGTGCTGTCACTATTGAAAATCGAAGAGGAAATATTGTCTTCCGAGTTAGAGGTGAATCGTCTGGAATAATTGATGCAACGGCAATTGGTGGTGATGCATCCTTGGACCTTCGACAAGGAGAAGCCACCATCTTGCCGGGCTCAACGGGTGACCACCTTGTTGCGAAGTTTAACGGCGGTACAAACGCAATTACAATGCGAACTGTTGATGGCAACATTCGAATTCACGTTGTTGCTGACCCCATTGGTAGCGAACCGCTCTTCAGTACTGATTGGATATCTTGGTAAATAAGAAATGGCTGCGCAACGAGAACTACACGATTTTTTTTTCAAAGAGGCAAAACGCAAAGGCTATCGAAGCCGTGCAGCGTATAAATTGTCGGAGATAGATGATAAAAAAAATATCTTAAGCAAGGGTGATTTTGTTTTAGACCTTGGCGCAGCTCCAGGAAGTTGGCTTCAAGTTATATCTGAACGAATTGGAGAACACGGCAAGGCAATTGGGGTTGATCTCAAAGAGATTGAAGAGGGTCTCCCATATAATGTTGTTACAAGACAAGAAGACGTTTTATTACTTACACTCAAGGATTTTGGTGGCAAATTGTTCGATGTGGTTTTGAGCGATATGGCGCCAAGTACAACTGGCATAAAAACCATTGACCATCATGGTTCTGTAAATCTTTGCCACAGTGCGCTTGATTTATCTGCAACGCTTTTAAAACCGGGCGGCAACCTTATAATGAAAGTTTTTGAGGGCGAGGCATACCCAGAGTTGTTAAAACGATGTGCTAATTCTTTCGACACTGCCAGAGGGTATAAACCAAAAGCATCAAGAGCAATTTCTACTGAAATGTTTATCGTTTGTTTAAACCGCAACGAAGACATGCCAAAGCCATTAAGTGCTGCTCCATCGCCACCAACTTCTGGTTGGGGCACTGAAACTTAATCGCCTTACCAACCACGTTTGTTTTCATACTCGTCGCGCTTCTTGTTGATTCGGTCTTGCCGTCCAACGAGATTTTTTTCGTGTTTCAATGACCACACGCTGTCTGAAGAAAAATCCAAAAGAGCTCTTGCAAAAGTTATGAGAGTCCAAATCCAAGGCAACAATGCTATGACTACGTAAAACCAATATAAAGCAGGAGGAATTCCATCGCTATGATCTACTGCGACCCTTTTCCAAGGTGATACAAAAACAATCACACCAAGTGTAGCCATAGAAAATGTAACGAGGTTACATTTTCTTGCGACAAAATCTAAACCAATTCGAAGTGCAAGGTCATGTAACCAAAATGCAAGACCAATTAACCCCACGCCTGCAATTGCATGCAAGACGAACGTAGGCATAAAGTCTTTTAAAATGCCGCCAAAGGTTCCTGCCTCGGTTGGAACGCAAAAAACAAACCAAACAACATACCCAACTGCCCAACCCCATTGCGTTATTGGAATCCACTTTCGTATAATTCTGTACATTGGTGGCATAGAATTATCTACGTTCGCTGGCATCAAGGCAATGACAACGCTCGGCCAGAACAACGACATCCCAAACAGTACTACTCGATAGAGGGCAATTGGGATCAAGCCGAATGCCACAAGAAACTGAACAAAAGCGAGCGCTAGAACAAACATTGCGGCGACCCGCATCCAGTATTTTGAGCGAATTCGAATATCGGGAACTGGCTCTAGACCTTTCACTGCAATATTCGAATTTATCAAATTCATAAGTTTGCCAGGAGGATTATCTGCTGGGTGAATTGTCGTTCCACTTTGTGCGCTTGCAGATTGAGAATTACCGCACTCGGGACAATTTGCAGAAGGTGATAAACCTCTCATGTCATACCCGCAATTCAAACATGAATTTGGCTGATTAGTCTGCATCAAACATCGAGTCGGTGATCTGTCATGTTAACTGCTCAACACATGATGCCTGGGTGTTCTGCTTTGTATGATTTACTGCGTTTTTAAACATTTGTAACCCGAGCGTGTCGCCTTGCAGTTGTTCTTTTGGGAGACGGGTCCACGTTGGATGCTGTGTCCAACGTAAAAATCGTTCTGGGTGTGGCATCAAACCAAACACCAGCCCACTTGCATCACAAATTCCCATGACATCGCCAATTGAACCATTTGGATTATCGTTGGCGCCGTACCTGCATGCTACACGTCCGCTGTCTTCAATTTCTTGCATAACTGTTTCGTTAGCGGGCACAAACCTGCCTTCACCGTGTGCAATTGGAATATATGAAGTTTCTGGTGTAGACGTAATGTTTTTTGTCCAAATACAACGCGTGTTGCTTGGCACCTTAAACTCAACCCATTTATCTATGAAGCGGGCTGTGTCGTTTTGCACAAGTGCAACCGTAGGTTGCGGTACAACGTCACTCCAGTCACTTCCTGGAATTGGCCCTGGCAATAAACCAAGTTGGACTGCGATTTGAAAACCGTTGCACGGTGCAATCATTGGAACACCGCGCCTTAGTGCGTCAACAAATTTCGGATATAACGTTTTGCGCATGAGATTCGCCATAATGCGACCTGCAGCAATCGAATCACCATAACTAAAACCGCCTGGTAGCCCAACCAAATCTGCTTCGTCAATAATAGTTGGGTTTTCTAACAGTTCATTTATATGCACCGACCAAGGCGTTGCGCCTGCAAGAGCGAAACCTTCTGCAAGTTCTAAGTCGCAGTTAATTCCAGGAGCGGTGATGATAAGTGCTTTTGTCATTAAATCACCATCCCAGTCAACCAGCACTGCATTAACTCGTCTATATTCCAAGTTGCGTCTCCCAAATGTAACGCCTTTCCATCGTTGAATGCACCAACAACTTCAATGGGAACTCCGTCAAAATGTTTTTGCAACTGTTCAATGTTTTCGGGTGTTACTTCAAGCAAATATCTAGATGCGGTTTCAGAGAAGCACAGCAATTCGTTTTTAAGTTGTAAGTCAAGACCAAGGTTTCCGCCAAATGCCATCTCTGCGGCAGCAACAAGAATACCGCCCTCGCTGCAGTCGTGTGCAGAAACGACGAGCCCAGATTTAATTGCCGAGTGCACAAACTTTGCGTTTCGAGGACCATCTGTTAGTGATGTGGATGAGAGTTCGTTATCGCAATTTGCATCTGGGTCAATCATAAGCAAATGCGAACCGCCCATTTGTTGTTTGGTTTCCCCAACAAGGACAAGTTTGTTGCCGGATGCTTTTGCATCCATCGTCACGCAAGTGTCAATTGAGTCCACCATTCCAAAACCCGAAATCAACATCGTTGGTGGAATGTAAATTGTTTCACCTGACTCAGTGGTATATTGATTGTTTAGTGAATCTTTACCCGATATGAACGGAGTTCCGAATGCTTTCGCAGCGTCATAACATCCATGAGAACATCGGACAAGCCGCCCTAAACTTTCTTCATCTTTCACGCCTGGCCAACAGTAATTGTCCAAGATTGCGATTGTTGATGGGTCGCCACCAACACAAACAATGTTTCGAACGCACTCATCAATAGCAGCCGTTGCAATTAAATATGGATCGTCTGCAAGACCAGTTGCGAGGCCACTTCCGATTGCAAGGCCTTTATTTGAACCTCGAACAGGAGTAATTACCGCTGCATCTGAAGGCGCGCTTCCGGATGGGCCAACGAAGGGACGAATAACACTTCTGCCTTGAACTTCATGATCGTACTGTTGCACAATTGACTGTTTGGAGGCAATGTTCGGATGCGCAAGAAGTTTTGGCAACATTGTCTGAATGTTAATTTCGTTTGCGCCTGATTGCTTGACTGGCACGGGTTTCCAGCGTGCCGTTCTTGTTGCACCGTGGTATCCCTCGTGCAAAAAGTGCATATCAATTTGACCAACTACTTCACCGTCGTATTTTAAAATCAACTCGTTGCCTGGTGTACCAAATTCTCCCAAGTCACAAAGTTCGGCATCGTGTCGATCGCAAATTTTTTGTATCGCATTGACTTTTTCAGTGGGTACGGACAACACCATTCGTTCTTGGGCTTCGCTAATCCAAATTTCCGACGGGGTCAGTCCCGCGTATTTTAATGGTGCTTGCTCGAGATTTACCGTTGCGCCTATTTTCTCGCCCATCTCTCCAACCGCACTTGAAAATCCGCCAGCTCCACAATCTGTGATTGCGCTGAAAAGGCAACCGGATTCGTGGTCTCGCGCTTCAAGAATTGCATCGAGTGCTTTCTTTTCTGTAATGGGGTTTCCAATTTGTACTGCATGTGAAAATTCATCAGCATGTGTGTCTGTTAACTCTGCTGAAGAAAAGGTTGCGCCATGAATTCCATCTCTGCCGGTCTTTCCGCCGATGACAATAATACGATCGCCTTGCTGCGCATCACCTTCAATACAATCGATGGGCATCACGCCAACACATCCGCAATAAACCAAGGGGTTTCCTGCGTAATTGTTATCGAACCAAACGCCACCGTTTATTGTTGGTATGCCCATTCGGTTACCGTAATCTCGAACACCGCGAACAACTTCTCCCAATATACGGCGTGAAGGAAGACATCCGGCGGGTGTGTCGTGATCAAAATTTGCAACACAGAAAGTATCCGTTGCTGCAATTGGTCTTGCCGCTAAACCGGTTCCCATGATGTCTCGGATGCACCCACCAATTCCGGTAGCGGCACCGCCGTATGGTTCAAGTGCAGACGGGTGATTGTGTGTTTCGACTTTAAAACAAACTGCGTGCTTGTCATCAAATTTTACGATACCAGCGTTGTCAACAAACACACTCAAGCACCAATCTACTTCGCCGTCCATTAATTCATACGTTGCTGCAGCAACAGTGCTTTTTAATAAGTTGTGAATTGTGACAGAACCATCTTCATGTTCTTCGTGGTTAGGACGATTAATTGCATCTGGTCCTGTGTATCTGATTGTTGCTTTTAACGTTTTATGAACACAGTGCTCAGACCATGTCTGTGCTAATGTTTCAAGTTCAATCTCGCGTGGTTCTCGGTTGAGATTTTTATAGTGTGTCTGGATTCCTCGCATCTCTTCTAAATCTAGAAAAAGATGAGACTCTCTGGACAATGTTTCAAGTTCATTATCTGAAAGTTCAGAAATTGGAATTTCTGGCACAACCATATTGTGTGGGTGCCCTTTTGGAAATGCACTCGGGTAATATGGCGACGTATGGATTTCATGCACAACGGTGTTTGCAAAACAACGCAGAGCGAGTTTTTCCGCTTCGTTTGCATCAATGCCGTGCAAGTCAAATCTACGTGCAGTTTGTACTTGTACTTTTGTGCCCAAGAGGCGCTCGATTGCGAGCTCAACTGCTTGAGCTTCAGGATCCATCACGCCAGGTTGGGGGTGAATTTCAACCATTGAATCTGCGTGAGGTTCAGAAGAACCAATAATTACTTTTTCAGAAACTGGATTACAGAGCAGTTCACTTGCAATTAATTCTGCTGAAGCAATATCTACATTTCCCTCAACAAGGTAAACCGATGTTGTTTCGATTGCCGTAGGAGAAAAACCAACTTGTAAGGCTTGGTGCAGCGCGGCTTCGCCTTGAGGATCTGAGCAATTGGCGGAAGGCGTGACTTCGATGCGAAACACTGTCATAATGTGTGTAGGGTACCAGAGGTAGATCTGACGATACCATGTATACCATGACGAATCTTCCTACTTTTATTTTGTTTACTGACGGAGCGTGTTTAGGCAATCCAGGACCTGGTGGCTGGGCATATATTTTGCGGAATGATGCGGGAGAAATTGTTGGGAGTGGCGGCAACCCTGACACTACGAATCAACGAATGGAAGTAACCGCCGTGCTTCGAGCACTTGAGTCATTGAAAGAACCGTCCGTAATCGAAATTCATGCTGACAGCCAATATGTAACCAAGGGGTTGACGCAGTGGATGGATGGTTGGATTGCAAAGGATTGGAAAAATGCACAAAAAAAACCCGTTGCAAATCAAGATTTATGGAAGCCCCTCTCGGAACTCCGTGAAATACACCAAATCACAACGATTTGGGTGAAGGGCCACTCCGGTCACCCAGAAAATGAACGTTGCGACACCATTGCTTCCGCAGAAGCTGAAATATTTTCACAATAACCAGTGAGTGCGAATATCTAATTATTACTGAACTAGTTCCGTGTTAATTCTGTCTAATGCCCTTTTTGGCACCGGTTTTAAACCATCCCTATGGAACTAAACCACCATTTTTCACCCATGTAGCACCAAAATGTTCGTCGCTTCTGTTTTCGACCCATTTTGCCCGTTTTCAATTGGCTTAGCCGTGGATGGTTGCTTCTCTCGCTAGTATTGGTATGATACGTGGCTCGTCTGATGAAAGACGAATAACCTCAGAACTCGGAACTACTTATGCCAACAATCAACCAACTTGTACGAAAACCAAGAAAGACCCCAAAGGTCAAATCCAAGGTTCGTGACCTCGAAGCAAGCCCACAAAAACGTGGTGTCTGTTTGCAGGTTCGTACTGTAACTCCTAAGAAGCCGAACTCCGCGCTTCGAAAAGTTGCACGAGTTCGTTTATCTAATGGAAAAGAAATTACCGCATATATTGGTGGCGAAGGACACAACCTACAAGAACACTCCATCGTGCTTGTTCGTGGCGGACGTGTTCGTGACCTTCCTGGTGTTCGATACCACGTTGTTCGCGGCACACTCGACACACTTGGTGTTGATGATCGCAAGCAAGGTCGTTCCAAATATGGAACTAAAAAGAGTAAATAATCAACCGCGCAATCTTATGTGAGATTGTGCAAGCAAGTAATCGTGCTCGTGGAAGTTAAAACATTCCAGTATGAGGCGCGGTGAACAAAGTCACAATTCGGTGACAGATGAGCTGAAAGGAAAATGTAATGGCTGGACGAATCACAAAATCAGAAGAACAACTAAAACCAGATCCAAAATTTGGTGATAAGGTTCTTGCAAAATTTATTAACTGTTTCATGAAAGATGGCAAAAAAGCTGTCGCACAAAGAGTCATGTACGATGCGCTCGACCGTCTTGAGACAAAACTCAAAAAAGAAAAAAGTACCGACGATGATGCTCCGAAAACATCCATTGATGTTTTTCACAAAGCGCTCGAAAATGTACGACCAAACGTCGAAGTTCGTTCAAAACGAGTTGGCGGCGCGAACTACCAAGTTCCAATGCCCGTTAACGCACGTCGTCGCCAAAGTTTAACGTTCCGATGGATTATCGTTGCATGCCGTGCGGAAAAAGGCAAACCATTTGCACAGTGTCTTGCAAAAGAGCTTTGGGATGCATCAAAAGGTGAAGGCAAAGCAGTTAACACGCGTGAACAAACTCACCGTATGGCTGAAGCCAACAAAGCGTTCTCGCATTTTGCGTTTTAATTGGACTTCGTTTAAAGCAGCTTAAATTATGGTCACTCCCGATCGTTACCACCGCCAACGGCTCGTCGATGGCATCGGCGATGAGGGGCAGTGTGCCATTATCAATTCGACTGTCGCTATTGTTGGTGTTGGTGCACTTGGTTGTATGTCTGCATCAATCCTCGCAAGGGCTGGCGTTGGGAATCTAATTTTAATTGACCGTGACATTGTTGAAAAAACAAATTTACAACGACAAATATTGTTCACAGAGGAAGATGCAACCACGCAACAACCAAAAGCAACCGCAGCTGCAACGCGACTTTCCGCTGTAAATAGTGACATTACCATTACTGCGCATGTTGAAGATTTAACTGCAAGAAATATCGACCGACTTCTTTCTGGAGTTAACGTCATCGTTGACGGTCTTGATAATTTTAATACTCGATATCTTCTCAATGACTACGCCGTAAAAACAAATACTCCATTCATGTTTGCTGGGGTAATTGCAAGTCAAGGAAATGTGATGTCAATTATTCCGGGTGTAACACCGTGCCTTCGTTGTCTGTTTCCCGACCCCCCTAAATCAAGTGAACAAGATACCTGCGACACCATTGGTGTACTCGCGCCGGCAATTGGAATTGCTGCATCATGTCAATGTATGGATGTACTAAAATTTTTAACTGGAAATCTAGATAACATTTCCCGAACGATTCTTACGTTTGACTTGTGGAACACGGTTAGTAATCGCATTTCATGCGACGGTCCAGTAGATGACTGCAAATGTTGCCACCAAGAACAGTTTGACTTTTTAGCAGCAGCTGTCAGCGAACCCGTTGCTCTTTGCGGTAAACTCGCGGTATCGCTCCCAAGCCCTGAACATTTTGACTTTCTTGCTGCAGCGAAAAAACTTCAAGAACATGGCTCGTTTGAGTGCTCAGACACGATGATTCGTGGAGAATTTCACGAAGAACAAGGAACAGATGGGACTGCAATCGTGTTACTCTGTTTTCATAATGGCAGAGCCATTATTCACGGCACAAACGACATTCTCCGAGCAAAAGCGATTTTCGAAAGATATGTTGGAAATTAACCAATCGAACCCTATACTGTGAGTTCAACTATGGAACAACAACCAATAATTGAAACAAAACCCATGCATCTTCCAACCTGTTTAGATGAGCCGGTGACACTTCGTACTTTGCGAAGGTGGTCTAAAGCAAATACAAAATGGGCTATGCTTACTTGTTACGACGCGACCACTGCACGGTGGATGGCTGAAGCTGGGTTGCCAACACTTCTTGTTGGTGACACTGCTGCTGAAATGATTCTTGGTTACGACAGCACAATTCATGCTCCGCTTGATTTTTTAATCGCAATCACTGCTGCAGTAAAACGCGGGGCGCCAAATTGTTTTGTCATGGGCGATATGCCTTTTTTAAGTTATCAAGTTGACGAGGCCTCTGCAATTCAAAACGCTGGCCGTTTCTTAACCGAGGGAACTGCGGATGCTGTCAAACTTGAGGTTGACGGGAAATGGGTAGACCGATTTGCCGCAATTTGTAATGCGGGAATCGCAGCGGTAGCTCACCTTGGTTCAAGACCACAACAATCAAAACAAACCGGTGGTTACACAACCGCTGGTAGAAATGCAGAAGCTGCAAAACAAATTGTTGATGATGCAATTGTTATGGAACAGGCGGGCGCTTCAATGCTATTGCTTGAAGCAGTTCCAGAAGAAGTTTCAACAGCAGTTGTTGCTGCAACTTCTATTCCAGTAATCGGGTGTGGGGCGGGCACAGACTGCCACGGGCAAGTTGTTGTCATGCAGGACCTCGCAGGATTAACCAAATGGCAGCCTTCGTTTGCTAAACCAACTGCAAATATTGGAAATGAAATTGCCAACGTCGCAAAAACGTGGATGAACAATGTAAACGCAAGTACTTTGGGTAAACATCCTTACGGCATGCGTGATGGCGAATCTGACAAGTTTCAAGCGTAACTTGACGCGATCAGTTCCTTTGTAATTTCGTGTGTTGGATTTTGAATTACGTCGTTCACAGCGCCGCTTTCAACAATTTTGCCATTTGCCATTACAAGCACTTTACTGCAAAACTCATTTATAACCGCAAGGTCATGCGAAATAAATAAAATGGTTAACCCCAATTCATCGCGAAGGTTTGAAAGCAATTTTAAAATCTTCGCCTGAACAGTTACATCTAACGCAGAAGTAGGTTCGTCACAAACGAGTAATTCTGGATGAATTGCGATAGACCGAGCAATTGCAATTCTTTGTTTTTGACCACCAGAAAATTCATGTGGATAGCGTTTTGCATCTTTGGGTTCTAAACCAACTTGATTCAATAGTTCTTCAGACCTCTTTTGTAACTCTTTGCCTTTTGAAATTCCATGCACAAGCAGTGGCTCTGTAATTATTTTCCCAACTTGCATATATTCATTCAAAGAACCTCCTGGATCCTGAAAGACCATCTGGGTGCGCTTACGGATTTCGCGTAGTTCGCTTTTAGACATCTTTGTTAAATTCTGACCGTCGAATAGAATTTCTCCGCTATTGGGAGTGATAAGTTGCATCACCGCGCGAGCAACTGTTGATTTCCCTGAACCACTCTCGCCAACAATTCCAAGCGTCGTTCCGCGATCAACCGAGAAGGAGATCGAATCCACCGCTATAATCGCATTTTTCCCGTGTGGGAATGTTACTTTTAGGTCACGAATTTCAAGTAGTGGTCTGTTGTTGTCCATCATCAGCTGTAGGTATGGTATCTTCGACAACCAATAACCATGAAACAATATTTAGATTTATTACAACATGTTCGTGACCACGGGACCACCAAAGATGATCGCACAGGAACTGGGACCAAAAGTGTCTTCGGGTGGCAAATGCGATTCAATTTAGCGGATGGGTTTCCGCTTGTTACAACCAAAAAAATCCATACCCGCTCCATTTTCCACGAATTACTTTGGTTTCTTCGTGGAGAAACGAATATTTCGTACCTAAAAGAAAACGGCGTTTCCATTTGGGATGAATGGGCAAATGAAAATGGCGAGCTTGGTCCAGTTTATGGTTCACAGTGGCGGTCTTGGAAAACAACAGATGGCCGATCTGTCGATCAAATCACCAAACTCATCGATGGGATTAAAAACAACCCAGACTCGCGAAGGCACATTGTTAGTGCATGGAATGTCGGCGAAGTAGATCAAATGGCGCTACCGCCCTGCCACACAATGTTTCAATTTTACGTTGCAGACAATAAGCTGTCATGCCAACTGTATCAACGCTCTGCAGATATTTTCCTCGGTGTTCCTTTTAACATTGCGTCGTATGCTTTACTCACGATGATGATTGCACAAACAACTAATTTAGAATTGGGTGATTTTGTACATACTTTTGGCGATGCCCATTTGTATTCAAACCACATTGAACAAGCAAACGAACAACTTTCAAGAGAAATTCTTCCGTTGCCAACTGTAGAATTAAACCCTGCCATTACATCTGTTTTTGATTTTACCTATGAAGACATTAAACTCATCGGCTACGAACCACATCCACATATCAAAGCGCCGGTGGCGGTGTAACAAATGGAATTAATTGTTGCGATTACAGACAATTATGTAATTGGTGCAGAGGGTGCTATGCCTTGGCATCTCCCCGCAGATTTACAACACTTTAAAAAAATTACATCAAACCACGCTATAGCGATGGGAAGGCGAACTTGGGAGTCAATTGGTAGGCCTCTGCCCAACAGACTAAACATTGTCATTTCTCGACAAACAGATTATAAAGCAGAGGGTGCAACTATTGTGCGCTCGATAGAAGATGCTGCACGGGTGGCGGGCGAAGAGAGATTGTTCATCATTGGTGGTGGAGAAATATATCGCTCTGCAATAAACGGTGTTTCGCTGATGCACATCACTCGAATACATACAACGATAGAAGGTGATACTTTTTTTCCAAAAATTGATGAGACAATTTGGAAACGAACTGATGTTTTGCATCGACAGGCAGATGAAAATAATACGCACGATTTATCCTTCGAAGTATGGTCTAAAAGGCCATAAAACCATCTCCTGATTCTGCCAAGTACATCCTGCCGATACTCCATAAGCGAAATGGTGAAACCACTATCACAACTTTCAACGCCTCATTGTTGCCCATATATTGAAGATGGTCACGCTGCGTGCTCTAGTCGCTTTACGCTTGGACGACTTGATCAGGCGTGTAGTGTTTGTTTTGGTTCGTTCAAATCCTGCGCGATGTACCGGCAACTTAGCGGTGTTACTTTCAATGCTTCTCTAGACATGACAATCAATGGCCACGTTATCGAACTACGACCAACAGGTTCGTGATTTTTTTGGTTACCTACGGGTCGAAGCCGGATTGTCGGTATCGACACTCGATGCATATCGATGTGATCTAGATTTGTTACGCGAAGGTTTAATTGCTGAAGGAATAGTATGTTGTGCTAATGTCACTCCAAAACACCTCGCTACACACATTCGTGGCTTACACCGAGATCGTGGCTTGCAATCATCAAGTGTTGCACGTCACCTTTCAACTATACGTATGTTGTTTCGTTTTTTACAAGCGTCACATCGAATTGAAAATGATCCTGCAAGATTGTTAGAAACGCCGACTAGGTGGCGGCGCTTGCCTGATGTTTTATCCCCTAAAAAAATGAAACAACTTATTGAAGCCGCAAATCCTAAATTCGGGCGACTGTGGCAACGCGATAGAGCGCTTGTTGAATTAATGTATGCAGGCGGAATGCGTGCAAGTGAAGTTGCTGGCATCAAACCATCTGACTTTAAAGAAACGTTAGCTGTTGTTATGGTCACGGGCAAGGGGAACAAGCAAAGACTTGTGCCAATTGGCAAGCCAGCCATTAGCGCTATTCAACAATATGTTGAAGAACTTCGTCCAAAACTATTGCGGTTTGATGACGGACGAGATAACGGTCTCTTGTTGCTTTCCAATACTGGGCGGCCACTTGAGCGGGTAGCAGTTTGGCAGATTATTCGAAAGTTAGCGAAGAACGCTGATCTTGGTGAAGTGCACCCGCACACACTTCGGCACAGTTTCGCAACGCACATGCTAGCTGGTGGCGCTGACCTTCGTGTTGTTCAAGAATTGCTCGGGCACAGCGACATCGGTACAACGCAAATTTATACACATATAGATCGTTCACAACTTAAGGCAGTTGTAGCAAAATACCACCCTAGGCCTTAAAAACGTCGATGTAAACTCCCATCAGGTTCCCATGCCGGGCATGACGCTGAGTATGATGGGTAAATATGAGCACCGGTTTAGTTATTGCAGTACTTTCAAGTTTAATGGGGGGCGGATTGGTGCAACCAATTTGCACTCCACGAGATTTCCAAAATGCTTTTAGGAATTCGATTCAAGGCGACAACGAGTTTATTGCAAAAGTAATTTTTGACGATTATGCAGAACAAGTTCAAGCAATTAATGCGGGCGAAACGGAAAAAGAAAACGCTACGCCTTCTCAACAACTAGCTATAGAATTGCAATACGCAACAGAAGCGGATATGTTATTTGACGAATTGCTCTCGTCGCTTTCGGCAATCAATAATGACATTGAATGGCGTATTAGCATCGCAAACCTTCGACGAAGTGTGTTGCTAGAAGCCAGAAAATTTACGAACCCGTGGCCAGCGACAGTTTGGGTAGATGTTCCAGGCATAGCCACAGTTCCAGATGACGTGCTTTTTCAAATAGATACTTTTCTTCTGAATAATATTGATAAAGACCGAACAGAACGATTTATGGCTTCCGCTTTACAGATTGGTGGTAATGTTCTCAAATGTAAGGCATACGAGAAACAGTCTATGCAACGCTGGTGTGAGTATCTTGACATTATTGCTCCTTACATTGACGAAGAGGTTTCCATTGCTCTTTACCCACAACTCGACACTGGAGAAGAAGTGGAACGAATTGCAAATTGGATTTACAAAAATAGCAATGATGCAAAAGTACATGAGAGCGTTTTAAAACAACTTTCTATTTGGAAAACGATTAAGAAAAAACAGAACGATACGATAATTCAACTTGTTATTAATGCGAGAAAACAACTCGGCTTCGACCCATGGTCGCGAGGCTGTGGTCAGCAGGCTGATACAGCGGCTTATAAAGTTAAAAACGAGCTAATGCAAAAGAGTGCCGAAATAAATGAATTTGACAACTCGACAAACAACGTATTGCTACGCTTATTGCCAGAAGAATTGCGTCACTCTTTTGAGTCCGAAGAATAAAAAATATCAATTACTCTTTTCCACTCCAGAAACGATTGTGATTTTATAAATCTCTTGCGAACTTCTTCCGCTTGGGGATGATATTTCGAAAACTGAATACCAAACTTTCGCATCAAGCGTGAAGCCTTTTTTTCTCCATGTAATTGCATGCAGAGAGCGATGTGGTCTAACAACGCTGTGCGTTGCTGTGCAACTGTTGGTGGCAACGGAGTGTCGCCAGCCATTAGAGCGCGCGCTTGATTAAAAATCCAAGGATTCCCAATACACCCTCGAGCAACCGATACGCCGTTTACTCCTGTTTGGTGCATCATTCTAAAAATGTCTGCAGCACACCACACATCTCCGCTTCCAAAAATAAGATTGTCTGGTCTTCTGGTTGTGAGCTCTTTTAAGAATAACCAATCCGACGGACCAATATAACGCTGTTCGACTGTGCGGGGATGCACAGTCGCCCAACTATAACCAACGTCATACGCGTGATCAAAAACAGAGTAAAAATTTTCTGCAGAAGTCGCAGTGTCATCCCACCCTCGCCGCAGTTTTACCGTTACGGGAATAGTTTCTAGCACAGACTCTCGCACGGCAGATAGAACGTCGTGCGCTTGACAGGGATCTGTTAAGAAATGTCCGCCACGATTTCGTTTGCGTATTTTTTTAACTGGACAAGCAAGATTTACATCTATGACTTCATATCCCATTGAAACAAGAATGCTAGCCCCCTTTGCCATCTCCTCTGGATTCGTTCCGATGACTTGGCCTGCGATTGGATGATCGTCTAACCCAGCAGCTCTGTTTCCTTCAATTTCCCCTGCCTCTTCAGCAAGCAGATCCGGATCTTCTTTTCGACGACCCTTTCCACCACAAATAAGTGTGCGATCTAGAAGTGCCTCGGTTACGCAAAATGGACAGCCGTGCCTTCGTGCAATCAGTCGCATTGCGCCATCGCTATAGCCGGCTAAACCTGCCTGAAAAAACGGAACATCAAAACCTGGAACTGTTGATGGAATTCTCGGGTCAATCTCTACGTTTTTTGCAAATTCCGAAATGTCTTCATGAGAAACATCGCTTGGCTGCGAAGGTTGCATATTAACTGACACGAATCTTAGTCCTGTTGACCTATCACCACTAAGCCAACAAGCGGTACGTCTTCAGCAATTTGAAGTTCTGCAATGACGAGTTCTGTGGGATCATCTGTTCGCCATATTCCGCCGGCGTTAAATTGCTCGCCAAATGAATCTCGAAGTACCCAAAGGTTTAGGCGCATTGTGTTCCCTGCTAGAAGCGGGGTAAGTTTTCCAGAAAATCGTTGGTTCACCCAAAGCGTTGCGTTGTTGTAATCGTCTGCGGTGCTGTTCACGATTTTCACAAACTCTCCGTCGCGAATAACCTGAATTGGAACAGAGTTAGAAACATGTAAATTCATTGGGTATGGTGCTGATGCAAGTTCGGGGTTGCCCGAAGGATTTTGACATGCTGTTAACAAAAGTAAGATTGCTAGCGTTACTACTATTTTCATTTTGAATCTCCAAAGGAAATTGAACGGTTAAAAAATCCTAACCCGCATGCTTCTTTTGCCATCGCAAGTGTTTCTTCTGTTTTTACATTCGCCCTTGCTGTTCCATCACGAATAATATCGATAATAGTGTCGTCGTTGCCCTCATACTCTGCTCTTCGTTCTTGCATAGGGGCAAGCAATTCGCTGATTGATTCAGCAACTTCTACCTTAATGTGTCCATCGCCAATGTTGTCGCCGCGAACATACTTGTCTTTCAACTCTGCGGCGCGGGCTTCGTCTTTTATAAAAAGTTCTACATATTGCATGAGTGAACTATCGGGGTCGCCTGGGTCTGTCATCGATTGACGACCGGTGTACAACTGGCCTAGTTTCTTTTTAACTTTCTTCGGCGTATCCGTAATAAGAATTGCGTTGTTGAGCGATTTACTCATTTTATTTACGCCGTCTGTCCCCATTAATTTTCCAACTTTGCCAACATCCGCTCTTGGAATTGGGAAGACGCCCTTTTCTTCCATAATCGGATCGTCGTCTTCAATATTTTCATCAACTCCGCAATACAGTTTGTTAAATCGCCGAGCAACTTCCCGAGTAAGTTCAATGTGTGGAACTTGGTCTTCGCCAACCGGAACTGCATGCGCACGAAAAGCGAGAATGTCTGCCGTTTGCCCAACCGCGTAAAGCGGGAAACCAAAACTGTAATTTTCTCCCAATCCCTTAACTTTAATTTCTTCTTTTAAGGTTGGATTTCTCATTACTCGATTGAAAGGCAACAGCATCGCAAACAAAAAGGTGAGTTCAGCAATTGCGGGAACTTCAGACTGTAATACAACCGCTGCTTTAACGGGGTCAATTCCCATCGCTAAATAATCGCGAACGATTTCTAACGTGTCGGTGTAAATTTCATTGGGAGCATCCGATCGTGTGGTGTATGCGTGCATATTTGCGAGCAAGAAATAACAGTCGTGGGTTTCTTGTAACTCGATTCGACGCCGAACTGAACCAAAATAGTGACCAAGATGCAACTGCCCCGTTGGGGTGTCGCCTGTAAGGATTGCTTCGCGTGTGCTCATATAGTTGTACTGTAAACAAATGCGATATTCATTGCGTTGAAAACGACATGAATTAATATTGGAGCGAGAATTCCACCGCTTTTGACCCGTGCCCAGCAAAGACCAATGGACAGAAAAAAGAGTCCAACCACAGCCGATGGCTGTGCAATACCAATGTGCATAATTGCAAATAGTAGGCTTGTTGCAAAGATAGCTCGCCAGACAGTTTTGCCTCCAATAACTGCTGCAAATGAAGGCAATAGTAGCCCGCGATACAATAATTCCTCAAAAATTCCTGCGCCAATCGTAACGCAGATGATGACAATCCAGGTGGACCCCGACCAAGGAGCTTGTTTTATTTGCTGAAGTACCTCGTGCCCGATACCTCCAGCGGGTTCTAGCCCAGCCCCGACTAACAATGCGTGTCCAAGGCCAGCGACAGCGAGCGCTATTGGAACAAACACGGCATACGCAATGAGAAAAACCGGCAAAATATGTCTAGAACCGCATTTCCTTCGGAAATATGCATACAAAAATAGAATTGGAATTTGCGTAATCATAGACAAACCAATCGTCCAGGCGTAGACATTGATCGTGCTGCTTTCGTCCGAGACATATTGAAAACCCCACCAGCTGCCAATACCAGCAAGGATGTACATCGCTCCACACAGAAGAAGAGCCATAGTCGGAGTAATTGCTGGGTCAAGATATCCGCGCCTTGGGAGCAGTGTTTGTCCAGACTTTACGAACCAAATTCCGATAGCAATTGAAAAACCCACAAGCATTAGCGTGATTAAATCAATCGATGGTGCTTCCACAATTTCAACTTCTTCGCTACCCTTGGCAACTGAAGAGCACATGGCAATCACACTAAGCACAATTATTGAATTTAAACGAGACGAAGTTGCAAAACTTCGCCAAGAAAAACCCGTTGAGGCAGTACGTTCAGAAGCAGAAGCACAAGAGCGACCTCGTAACTTTTTCGGTGCTGTTGTAAACGGCCACACCAATAGCAGTACCAGTGTAATTGCAGAAGTAAAACACAAAAGCCCATCGGCCGGGAATATACGTGAAGACTTTGATCCAGTTGCCATTGCTAAAGCGTACGAGAAGGCGGGAGCTGCCGCTATCTCATGTCTTACAGATATGCATTTTTTTGGTGGAAACATTAACTTTATCACTCAAATTCGCGAAGAAGTAAGACTTCCTGTCCTCAGAAAAGATTTTATCATTGATGAGTATCAAATTTGGGAAGCACGGGCTGCTGGCGCTGATGCTGTTTTGCTCATTTCTGAAGTCCTATCAGAAGGCCAATTGGTTGACTATATGATTCTTTCTCAGAAGTTGGGAATGACAACACTTGTAGAAGCACACGACATGGGAAATCTATTAAAAATCCAGCAATATGTTGGATTTCCACACGCGGGCTATTGCTTGCTTGGAATAAACAATCGAAATTTAGAAACGATGGAAACTGATATAAATCACACCATCCGCATGGTTGATATTGTTGAAGATACAACGACAATCGTAAGTGAATCGGGGATAACGAAGCCAGAAGACTTGGACAAATTACGCTTACATGGTGTGCATATTGTGTTAGTTGGTGAATCGTTAATGAAACAGCCCGATCCCGGTGAAGCTCTCGCAAAACTCATCCGCATGAATCCAACATAAGGGGGTACCCTACACAAATGATCCGAATTACAGAATTGAACAACATCGTCACCCTCACACTGAACCGTGCTGGAAAACACAATGCTCTTTCTACTGAAATGATACGTGCCATTCATGTTGGTTTGGATGAAATTGAGCAAAACGCTGACATGCGCGTGCTCATTCTTGCGGGCGAAGGAAGGTCGTTTTGTGCTGGAATGGATCTCAAAGGTGTACTTGATAATCCACCTGCAATGGGAGAAATGTTGCGAGGGCTTGCTAAAGCGTCTTTACGAATACGAAGTCTTCAAGTTCCAACTATCGCTCGAGTCCAAGGCGCAGCGGTTGGTGGTGGGTGTGGCTTGATGGTTGTTTGTGATTTTGCTTTCACGCACCCAGAGTCAAAGGTTGGCTATCCAGAGGTTGACCTTGGTGTTTGCCCTGCTGTAGTCGCACCTTGGCTCATTAAAAAGATTGGCGCTGGAAAGGCAAGAGCAATGTTGCTCGCTGGAGGTACCATTTCAGGGAAACAGGGCTTTGAGGCTGGCTTGGCAACCCATTTATGTGCTTTGGACGATTTGCCGTCTGCCGTCATGCATTTTGCAAAAAACCTCGCTAAAGGCGGTAAAAACGCTATTTCCACGACAAAACATTGGTTAAATGAACTTGACGGGTCATTAAACGAAGCAATGTTGCAAAAAGGGGCTGATTTGTCCGCCAAAATCATCGCAGACGACGAAGCCCAAGAGCGATTACGCCAAATATACGCCAAATAATTTGAGTCTGACCCTTTTTGGATACCTATCAGAGACCCCGCCAAAATTCAGAGGCTGGAAACGGGCTAAGAAACACCGAAAAGGGCGAGAATCGGGTACAATGAGGGGTGCGATATACCTCGGTTTTCAGCCAAAAAACGAGATATCTAGAAAGATTATATGACCACATCTACCCAACAAAATACACTCGAATTTGATGTAAATGACGCGGGAATAGTGACGCTCTGGCTCGATAGTGGCAAGCGCTCAGTCGTTGTTCTTGATCGAACGCTAATTCAGCGGTTAAATTCTACGCTTGATGCGATTGCTCAACTTGAGGGAATCGAGGGTTTAGTTCTTCGTAGCAGTTGTGAGCGAGTTTTTGTCGCAGGCGCTGATCTTGCCGAGATAGACGGACTTGATGACCCAGCGCTTCATGCTTACCTTGCATTTGGAACAACTGTATTTGGAAGAATTTCTTCGATGACTTTCCCAACAGCCGCATGTATCAACGGAGCAACTCTTGGTGGTGGGCTCGAACTTGCAATGCATTGCGACAAACTCATAGCATCAAAAACAACAAACAACGGGAAGCCATACCCAATTGGTTTACCAGAAGCGGGTCTTGGAATTTGCCCTGGTTGGGGTGGTTCCCAAATGTTACCAGCTCGAATTGACCCGGTTACTGCAATAAAGGCAACCGCCACTGGTACGCCCTTTATGATTTCAACTGCACCTGTTGGTCTCATTGATGTATTCGTCGAGACGCCGGATGAACTGCAAACCGCAGCAGAAACAGTGCTACAAAATCAAATACCGACTTCCCAAGTTCCGATCGCAATTACACCTTTTGAAAGTGAAAAGTATTCAGCGGCTTTAGACATTGCTAGAAATGAGACCGAACAGTCTGAGGCGGCCGAAGGCGTTTTTCTCGCTGTTGAAACCGGCATTCAAAAAGGTTGGTCTGCCGCAGTCGCTATCGAACAATGTGAATTAGTGAGGCTCCGCAATACCCCAGTTGCTCGAGAAAAACTCGATGCATTTTTATCTAAAGGATAATTGAAGATATGAGCAAACCAGACATTACAAGCCAGCTTAAAAATGTTTCTAAGAAAGACATCAAACAAATAAAGAATGCTGAAGAGATGCTTGGGCCTGAACCAGAAACAATGGGGTTTATTAAAAATATTTACTGGGGTAATTTCCGTGAAAATATGATTTTCCCATACCCAGAAGAGCCAGCAGATGAACGCGCACGTTGCGATTTAATGTTAGAAGAACTGGACACCTACTTCCGCAACGAACATCCAACAGTAGAAATTGACCAGAATCAAGAAATTCCTGAGTGGGTGATTAAGCGTTTCTTTGAAATGGGTGTCTTAGGAATGATCGTTCCAAAAGAATATGGCGGCCAGGGGTTCGGAGTTACAAGTTACAACCGCGTCCTTGAAAGAATCGGTCGTTCTTGTGGTTCGTCTGCGGTCATGGCATCTGCACACCTTTCCATTGGTTGCAACGCTATTAGTTTGTTTGGCACCGAAGAACAAAAACAATATTGGTTACCAAAAATTGCAAATGAAGCGCTAAGCGCTTTCTGTTTATCAGAGCCAAGTGTTGGTTGCGATGCACAGGGTCAACACACAACATGCGAACTTACTGAGTGTGGTAAGTTTTATATCATCAACGGAGAAAAGAAGTGGGCAACTTCGGCTGCACAATCTTGCATGTTCACCGTGATGGCAAAATATGTGATGACCGACCCTAAAACGGGAAAAACAAAAGAGAAGTTTAATGCCCTCATTGTTTCGCCTGATATGGAGGGCGTAGAAATCTTCAGTAGAAACCGTGCAAAATGTGGTATTCGTGGCACTTGGCAGGGTCGAGTTCGTTTTACAAATGTAAAAGTTCCGCGAGAAAATCTCTTGCACAAAGAAGGTAAGGGAATCGTGTTGGCGTTGACTTGTTTGAACTGGGGACGGTGCACACTTTCGGCTGGAATGGTTGGCGCGGGCGCAGTTGCTTACGAACAAGCAATTAAATGGGCTCAATATCGACATCAGTTCGACCGTCCAATCGGCGAATTTGAACTAATGAAAGAACGACTTGCGCGCATGGGTGCGTTTGTTTGGGCAATGGACGCAATGCTTTACATCACTACCGGCATGGTCGACCGCAACGACGAAGACATTATGCTTGAGACCGCTGTTTGTAAAGTCTTTTGTTCCGAATATGGTTTCCGTTGTACAAACGAAGCGATGCAGGTCATGGGTGGCGAAGGATACATGGCTGAAAACGAAGTTGAAAGACTTTGGCGAGATTCGCGAATCAATCCAATCGTTGAAGGCGCTAATGAAGTTATGCACAGTTTTGTTTTTGCGTATGGCTCAAAGCAACTTGGCGAATACATGCTTGGTGTTAAAGCCGCTCCAATGAAAAACGTTGGTTCAGCGTTGAAAATTGGAATGGAATTATTCCTTGGCATTCGACGTTCCGCGCCAAAAATCACTATGGCTGACGCATCGCTTGATGTACACTCGCGAGCACTTTCAAATCACATTCGTGAACTTTCACATCAAGTCAAGTTGATGTTTAAAGAAAAAGAAGAAGCGTTAATTACAAACCAAACAACGCAATATCGTTTGAGTTGGATTTCCATTTGGATTCACGCAATGGCATGTTCGATTTCAAAGATGGATAAAAGCATCCGTAATGGTCTTGATGAAAAACAACTAGCACATGATCGTGCGATGCTTGATTACATTATGTCTTACGCTAATTACAAAATTAATGGTTGGCTTCGAGGGCTTCGCGAAAATGCAGATGCAACAATGCTTAAAGCCGCAGAAAAAGCGTGGGAATTTGGAGAAACATTACCAAACTGCGATTATTACATCCCAGAAAGCACGCCTAATGATGAAGCGTTAGGAACTGGAAAAGTAAACAATCAAGACGGTTTACAGCAATTCGGTGGTGGATCCGTATTTTTAGAACAAACTGAAACTGCAACGCACTAATTCATTTACGATATACAACACATGCATAATACTGAATCTATTTTTGAACAAATCGCAGACAGAGGTCATGAACGGCTTTGTTTTCACCACGACCCAGAAACAGGGTTACGCGCAATCGTTGCTATTCACTCGACGACACTAGGGAATGCACTAGGCGGAACAAGAAGGTGGTACTACGAGTCTGAAGCAGATGCGGTTTATGATGTTTTGCGTTTGGCAAAAGGCATGACATATAAAGCTGCGGTCTCTGGACTGCCAATGGGTGGTGCAAAAAGTGTCATACTTCTTCCACATCGAGAACAAATACGTA
>JABIWU010000075.1 GCA_018701395.1 Phycisphaerae bacterium
CCGACAACTCCTACTACTGCTTTCAAGATTGGCGAAAAAGCTGATCCATTAGCAATGTACCTTTGCGATGTCTATACAGCAAACACTAACATCGCAGGCATTTGTGGCATTTCTATTCCTTGTGGCTTTTCAGAATCCTCTGGCTCCCCGCTTCCAATCGGGTTGCATTTACAAGCAGCATGGTACGAAGACGCGAACTTATTGCGCGTCGCACAACTTTTTCAGAAAAACACAAACTTTCATACAAAAACGCCTGAGTCAATCACATGATTGGCGTAGATATTGGCGGTACCAATTTACTCGTTGGGTGCATTGAACAGAACGAAGTAATTCAACGATTGCATCAACCAATCGTTGCGCGAGGCGATTTTGAAGCTGTTGCAAATCAAGTTTGCGAAGCCGTCACTGAAATCGGCGCAGATGTACGCGATGGTGTCGGGATATCCGTTGCAGGAAGTGTCGATGCTTCTACAGGCATTGTCCTGAGAGCTGAAAATTTAAATTGGGACAATGTACCACTTGCTACATTCGTTAGCGAAAAGTTACATTGCAACGTTGTCATTGAAAATGATGTCACAGCTGCTGCTTGGGGAGAATTTAAATTCGGTGCCGGGAGAGGTTCAGATTCACTCTTTGCCGTTTGGATTGGCACAGGAATTGGCGGAGGTTTAATCTTAAATAATACTATCTGGCGAGGACCGCTTGGTACTGGTGGCGAATTTGGCATGGGAATCTGCGAACACGGCGATGACCCTTCATGCAAAGTGCTCGAGGCATTTGCAAGCCGTAGCGGAATGCAACGAATACTACACAACCCAGGCCTTGACACCAATGCAATCAAATACGGTTACGGAAGAGACGAAGCAATCACAACCGTTGTCAATGCAGGCGCAAAACTAATTGGCACTTCCCTTGCAAATGTTATTACCCTACTCTCGCTCGACAAGGTTGTCCTTGGAGGAGGTCTTGTCGAAGCACTCGGCGAAACCTATACACATACAATTCGTGAACAATTCCTCAAAGATGTTTTTCCCGCACATTGCCAGCAATGTGAAATTTGCATCACCAACCTTGGACCTGATGCCGGGCTTCTTGGTGTAGCGACATTGGCACAATCCGTTTAACCAATTGCCCAATTACAAACACTAAACATTTCAAAAAGCAAATTAGTAACGAGCATGAAAAAGGGCTCTTGCCGGCCAAGAGCCCTAATCTTTTGGGAAATTGAAGTTTAACCAAGCAACAGGACGTGGAAGCGTTTGTCTGTTGCACAACCTCTTTCTCAGGTCAGGTTATGTTCCCTTACAATTATCAACACCAACAAGGTATTGAACCTAAACATGCCGAATTCATACGGCTTGCCCGTCCCTTGACACACCTTTGAATTCAGCAAAGTCATGTTTTTTGCTCTCGCAAAAAATATAACAAATCATTTACCCTCCCCTCTAAGGCGGGCAAACAACCAGTGTTGTCACTATACGACGTACGGACATCATTAATTTGCACTATCTATTGATATATGTCAAGTAAAAAATTGACAGATTTGATTAAATAGCAAAAAAAAAGTTTATTTAAAAGCAGAATAATCATAAATAGCCGATATTAAGTGCCTTACGTGCTTTTCCCGTGAATAGATTTGCCCACTGACTCGTACGACTCCACGGCCTTGAAGTTCGAAAACTGGCACTTCTATTTGATACTTTTTATATAAGTGATCTCGGTATGCCAAACATGTATCCATTTCGTTTGGCAAAGTAGCAGGAAGCGGCACAGTCACCATGGATCCAAGCATCGATCCATCTAAAGGTGAAAGTGGCTCAACATTCCAAGTAGCAACCAATGTCTTTTGCGACCAAACCGCAAATGCATGGTTGTGTTGTTGAATTTGGCTCCATCCAATTTCACTTCCCCATTGGACTGCCTTTGCTGCAGCAAGCCAAGGTGTAATATCTTTAGTTCCTTGCCAATCAAATTCATTTGTTAACCCTTGGTTATACCAATGGCTAATTGTCATGGGATGTGTTGTCCCCCTGTGAGGTTTGGATGCATACACAAAACCAGCACTAAGTGGTGCACAAATCCATTTATGCAAATTACCAACGTACCAGTCTGCTCCAATTGAATCGATATGTAGATCTAGCATACCTGGCGCATGCGCTCCATCTACTAACAGCAAAATGCCTTTTTCCTTACAAATTTTAGCTATTTCTTGTACTGGAAATACAATAGCCGAAGCAGAAGCTACGTGATCTACAACGAGTAATTTAGTTTTACTTGAAATTGCATCAGTAATTAATTGAAGTAAATCGTTTTGGCTTTGCAATGGAAATTGAATCTGCAACTCTCTATAAAAACAACAAGCAGCAGAAGCAACTCGGGTTAACAATTGCCTAACTCCGTTATAGACTAGGTTCGTAGTTAAAATTTCATCATCGGGCTCAAATTGAATGGACTGCACCACACAACCAATACCAGTTGTTGCATTATCAACAAAACCGAACCCTTGAATTTCAGCACCAAGGAAAGAGGCAATAATGTTCCTTGCTTCATCGATTCGATACCGCTGCCTATCTAAAAAATTAATAGGGGAGAGTTCAAATTCTCTTTTAAGGGATTGTTGGTATTCAAAAACCTCAGCAACCCTCGCACCAAAACTTCCATGGTTCAAATACGTAATGTTTGGGTCCAACATCCAAGAATTACAATTTAATTTGTCTGGAATCTTACACACAGAGCAAATAATAACGGTTTTCAAAATAAATTGACATTATGGTTATGTTTGCCTAACATATACCGTACAACCATGCCGATAGTCATTTTAGAAGGCAGGAGCATTGCATTATGGAAGTACCACTACTACAACTTGGACCAAATCAAACATACGGAACCAAATATTTTGGTGAAGGCAACCGCATCGTTGCTGTAGAAGGTGGTTCCCCATCAACACTGCTCACTTCGCCTCCAAAACATAGAAGTGCACAACCAAAAACATTCCTTGATCGCCTCCTTAAAATCGACAGAGTGTTTTTCTCCCCTGCTGCAGCAGCAATTGAAGTACTTGAGACAATCTCTGTGCACGAAACTCCCAACAGAAAACCACGCAAAAATAAATTAGCGAAACTTATTACATCCTTATTTAACAACATTAGCCACGAAGCAGAAATTGTATTCTGCAAAGTGAACCAACTTACTCTCTTTGGACGCAACCCTCTTTTACATAAGGATCATGACGATGAACCTCACGCCAAAACAACTCGAAGTAATCGAGCTCATTCGACAATGCCAAAACGATCTTGGATACTCACCAACGATGCAAGAACTAGCAGAACAAATCGGCGTCAGCAAAGTAACAGTATTCGAACGAATAGAAGCGTTAATACGCAAAGGCGCATTAACAAGAGAGCCGAACAGAGCACGCTCTTTATCGATTGCTAAATCAATAACAGAACGGTATGAACAGAAAGATAATGCAGCGATGCGGTTTCCACTGGTGGGGCGCATCGCTGCCGGCATGCCGATTGAACGGTGTGAGGACAGCGAAACTTTAGATTTAACGAATATGTTCGGACCAAAGGTCGGCCAACGAGGCGATACATTTGCTCTACAAGTAGAAGGTGAATCCATGAGAGACGAAGGTATTCTCGATGGCGATTTCGTATTAGTACAAAAACAATCGACAGCAATGAACGGCGACCGTGTTGTGGCTTTACTCCCGGACGGCGAAACTACTTTGAAAACTTTTTACAAAGAAAACAATGGCACCATTCGACTTCAACCAGCCAATTCTGAGTTCGAACCAATCATTGTTAAACATTGCGTTGTACAAGGAATTGTTACTGGTGTACTGCGAAGTTATTAGATAAACGCGCCCAAGCACTTACCGCCTCTTCGATAATATCTGCCGGCTGAATTGCTACTCCAGCCCAGCCATCCCTCATACATTGCAGGCAACCTTCAGACGTGCTATCTCCTAATCGACCTGGAACAGCGAACACCTGCCGCCCATGCTCCTCAACGGCGATCCTTGCTGTAATGAGCGCACCGCTTCTACGGGCTGCTTCAACAACAAGGACCACCGATGACAAGCCCGAGACAATTCTATTTCGACGAGGAAAATACGCTGGACGCGGAGAACGATGACATGGAAATTCACTTAGAATTACCCCGTTCTCACGAACAATTGAATCAAATAATGTCGCATGTTCGGGAGGGTAGACGACACTCAAACCTGAACCAAGTACAACTGCGGTAGAACCCTCATACTGCATCGCTGTTCGATGGGCGACTGCGTCAATACCACGGGCTCCACCCGAAATTACTGTTAAATCAGATTGAACAATTTCTTTTGAGAACAAGGCCGCTTGTTCAATCCCATATGTAGTGCATCTACGGGATCCAACAATTCCAACTGAGGCAAGGGAAAGGCATTCGAGCGAACCTCGATACCACAAAGCTGCGGGGCAAGCGGGGAGCGGCGATAATAATTGAGGGAAGTCATCATCCGTGACAAGTACAATTTTTGCTGCAATGGCTTCGGCAGACCACCGCGCAGGTTCGACATCCATCCGTAACATTCGTTCACGCAACATTTCGCTCGCCCCCCTAGGTAGCCACCGCGTTGCCTGACCAGATTTCAATGCATCCCCCGCCTCATTGATTCCGCCTGCAGCTACAACAAGTTTTGATAACGTTGCACCACCAAGCCCATCAACACAAATAAGCCGAAGTGCATTATCGTTAATCTCATCTACATTCCACGACATAACTAGAAGCGTAACAACGCTAAAATCAAAACAGAAAAATACTGCGTTATTTCTTTACTCAGAAGAAACGAATGCGATTATTCAATTGTTTTGTTCGTTGGACTTGATTGAGAAGTCAGCCCAACAAATAAAATGACAATGCCCACAGCGAGCAACCAGAGGCGTCCTTCACCCTCAGTGAATTTCGTAAGTATCGAAGCTTGCTGTACATTCGCTTGAACTGCGCGCGATTTTAGCGCTCGTTGCGCAACCCACTCAAGGGGAGTCCTTGGAGCGGAGGGGTCAAAAACAACCTGTTCACCTAGGGGTGCTCTATTGAATTGCATTTCCGTTAGTCGTTGTATGAAGTCAGGTTCTCGGTTAACAATATCTTGTAGAAATGTTTCATATATAGTTACTTGGTATTCAAGATATTCTAAATCTTCAGCAATAACTTCCTGCTTTGACTTTAAATCCTGAAGTTCTTGGTGCGCAGGAAGGATAATTGCAGCAACTGTTAGTACTAATCCACAAAGTATGTACACCCATCCAAAATTCGATTTAGATATTAAACTCACAAAATAATCATCGACCGTTTAGGCGTAATCAAGCCAATTAGCGTATACTGCCTATCCCCGATGCGGGGTAGAGCAGTCTGGTAGCTCGTCAGGCTCATAACCTGAAGGTCGCAGGTTCGAATCCTGTCCCCGCTATTCACACTGAACACAACCCTCTTCGTGACAGGAGAGGGTTGTTTACTGAGCGACTATCCACTTCGCTATCGCATTACAAACTGAAGCATTGATTGGTCCAATTTTTCCATTTATTTCTGGACCAAGTTGATGTCCTGCATTTGGAATCAACCTTAGATCTAGCCACTCCCTTTCTGAGAGTTTTTCAGAAAGAATAACTGCGGCACCTGTTTGGTTTTGTGGAAAATGTCTCCGTTGTCACCAAGATTGAAGTTACGAGAAGTAGCGATGTTACAATCATTGCATTTCTTCTAATTCAGTCCACCGGCTGTATAACATGCGTACATGTTCGTGGGCACTTGCAACGTCAGCGCAAGCCTTCGAATGTTTTTGGTGATCCGCCATCACAATTTCATCGTTGGCAACCGATTCACTTCGTGCAACTTCCGCTTCAGCATCAGCAATCGATTTTTCCATCCCATCAAACTCTCGCTGCAATGTATAACTTAACTTCACAGGGGCGCTTTTTTTCCGTACTTTAATTGAACCACGGTCAATTGTATTGTCTAGTTTAGGTTTCTGTTTGAGCCATTCCTGCCACAATTCAAAGCCTGCAAACTCTTTTGCCAGTCCCTTACCATCGAGAGCGAGATATTCCGTCGCTATTCGATCGAGCATAAACCGATCGTGGGTAATAAGCAATATTGCACCTGGAAAATCAAGAAGCGCATCTTCAAGGACTTCAAGCGTCGGAATGTCCAAGTCATTTGTCGGTTCATCAAGCAACAAAATATCAGCCGGCTGCAACATCAAAGAAGCAATCTGTATCCTTGCCTGCTCACCCCCAGAAAGAGAACCTACGAGTGTTCCTAATTGTTCCCTTGTAAACAAAAAACGTTCTGCCCACCCTGAAACATGAATTTCTTTACCCATATATTCGACCATCTCGCCAACTGGGCAAAGCGTATCTTGCAAAGTGACTTGAGGGTCAAAATCAAGGCGATGTTGGCTAGCTGTTACAACCCGCAAATTATCTGCTCGTTTAATGGTACCGCTGTCAGGTTCCAACTCGCCATTTATAAGCCGAAGTAACGTCGTCTTCCCAGAGCCATTTGGACCAACAAGACCTATTCGCCTTCCGGGTGTTAATTCTAAATCCAAATCACTGAAAAGCAACTTCTTACCCATAGATTTCTCAACGCTATGCATAACAAGTAATTTGTTTGTTTTTCTTCCAACAGCATCAAAATTTATAGCCGCTCGTTTTGTGGGGGACAAATTTCTCGTATTGACCGATTTTAATTCTGACCTTCGCGAAGCTGCATCACGAACCTGTGTTTTATTCCTCGTTTGCCTACCTTGGATGCCCTGGCGAAGCCAAGCGGTATCACGGCGTACCTTATTTGCCAATGCTGACTCTTCGGCTTCTTGAGAAACTAAGAACGCTTCTTTACGACGAACAAACTCTGTGTAATTACCACTGACTTCAAAAGCACCATCAGGATATGAAGGCGCAAGTTCCAAAATTCGTGATGAGCAATTTTCCAAAAACCGTCGATCGTGTGTCACAAACAACATGGACATCTTTGCGTTAAGTACAAAATTCTCCATCCATTCTACTGCTTCTAAATCAAGATGATTTGTTGGTTCATCGAGCAACATGACTTCTGGATCATGCACAAGACCGCACGCCATTGCAACACGTTTTTGCCATCCACCAGATAACTCGCCAAAGGGTTGATCAAACGATTCGAATCCTAATTTAGACAATGCAATCGAGGCTGCAACTTCAGCCTCAAGCTCATCTCCACCAATTGATCCTACTACGGCTTCGATTGCAGATAATTCAGGAGGAAAAACAGATTCTTGAGGAACATACCAAAGTCGCAAGCCACGCTTAGACGTAATCTCGCCATCATCAGCAGTTTCCATCCCAGCAAGAATTTTTAACAATGTCGATTTACCTGCGCCGTTTGGTCCAATGATTCCCAATCGTTCCCCTTCTTCTAGGTGCAAAGTCACACCATTAAAAAGATTCCTTGTTGAAAATGACTTTGAAATTGTTCGTGCTGAAAGCAAATTTGCCATAACTAGTCATTCTACTTGTATCCTGCTCACTTATGGCGAAACTAACTGGTCAACAACTCATTTCTAAAGCCGGAAAATTACATGCAGCGGGTAAATTTGGGCAGGCTGAAAAAATTTACCAACAATTACTAAAAGCGAATCCTAATGATTTAACAATCATTCGAGTGCTTGGCATGCTTGAACGTGACCGACGCAATCTCAAAGGCGCTATTGACTGGTTCACCCTGGCGAAACAAGTCTCTGGGAATTCGCCAATTATTCTTGCTGAACTAGCACTCACTCTTGAACAAGCTGGCAAAGTTGACAGAGCAATGGTAATTGCAACTGAAGCAATTCAAAGTGCACCTGTAGATATTTCAATTGCAATTTTCTATGCAAAAATGTGCTTAACGCGTGGTCTTGCTTCAAAGGCTGCAATTGCACTCGAAAACTCTATTGATTCAGATCCAAACAATCCCGAAGCGTGGCGCCTTCTATCGATGGCCGCTAATAGTTCAGGAACACTCCCAGTTCCACTTCAATTTGCACAAAAGTTAATTAAACTACAACCACAAGAAGCGCAGTCGCACACCGCTTTAGCCACAGCGCATCGACTCAATGGCAATTTATCAAATGCACTAGCATCGTACGAGAGCGCTCTTGCAAAAGATAGGCACTTCAATGAGGCGATTGCAGGCAAGGCAGAAGTGCTTGAATCATTAGGAAGAACAGAAGAAGCAATTGAATTTCTAGATAATTCACCCCCTAGTGATTCAGTTTTAGTTGCCCTTGCAAAAGCAAGAATTGCCAGAAAACAAAACAAGCCAGAAGTTGCACTTGAAGCAATCGATGCCGCGCTTAAGCCCTCCCTTTCTCCTTATCACCAATCCAATTTACGAATGTACAGAGGACGCGTACTTGAAGAACTTAAACGATACGACGAAGCATGGTCGGAATGGAA
>JABIWU010000076.1 GCA_018701395.1 Phycisphaerae bacterium
AGCTTTTTCTTGCCATGCTATTGCTTTATATTTTTTACCCATGTCCCAATAACACCGAGCGAGTGTGTCGAGAATCATTGGGTCTTTATTGTCTGTTAGGTCGCTTGCGCGTTTTGCAATTCGAAGCGCGAAATCAAGGTCGCGAAGTTCATCTGGGGTTTCATCTACAATTCCCCACGCCATTGCGTTCAGTGCTTGTGAATTGTCCCAGATTCTTTTTGCCATTTTTTTAGCCAAACTATACGCGGCTTTTTTATCTTTCTTACCGGTGAGTAGTGCTTGGAATTTTGCATTATCCATTGTGTCGTTCGACCCGTATTTCTCGGTAAAGTTGTCAATCGCAGAAATCCATGCATCCCATTCGCCAGTTTCCCGTGCTGTTTGGTACACGCTATTCATTTCTTTCATCGCGATTTCTTGTTCTACTTCAACTCGGAATGCTTTTGCAGCGGCAGCAAGGTCCCAAGTGCCTTCGATGACTTCTTTAAGAGGCTCGTCCATGGACATTGGGTGGCCAATCCAAGCAACTTGGCCGTTGCCATTGATGATGAACGCAGTTGGTATACCACCTTGGTTGGATGCTTCCATGAATACTCGCGATGTACTTCTGTCTGGATCAACAGCAACGGTGTATCGCATTCTGTCGTTGTTTAGGATGTCATCGCTCTTATTTGTTTTAGTGAGAAACGTTGTAACAATTTCCGGAGATTTTTCACTTGAAACACCAATGATTTTAACTTTGTCGCCGTATTCTTCTTGAACACCACTTAGATGAGGCATTGAACTTATACATGGGGGGCACCAAGTCGCCCAAAATTCCATGACGTACACTTGCCCGTCTTCAAATCCTTCGATAGCATCGCCTTTAATCCAATGGTCTACTGAAATTGCTGGTGCTTTATCGCCAATAAAAAGAGGTGTTGGAGGCGCAGGTTCTTCATCTGCTTGCTCAACTTGTGTTGGTTTTTCAATTGGAACCATTGGCATTGGGCTTGGATGATCTGGATGATCTTGTGCAAGCGAAGTTGTTGCGAATGTTGTAATGCAAACGATCGATAGTAATGGGTAAATGTTCATATTGGGACTCCTTATCCTCTTTTGTTTATAACAGATTGTACAGTGATTAAGTAGCAAGCGTGGCAAGTAAAGAAGTAGCAACGACGTCGTATGCTGCGTGAGTTGCTGCGGCGATGCCAAAACCTCGACTGATATAGAGTATTCCAAGAAATACTCCTGCTACGCTGTAAAAAAATAAAGTAACTCCTGATAGAGAACCAGCATTTGGTAGGTCGTGGTACAGCGCAAAAAGTAACGCAGAAATGACAACGCCCGCAGTAAGCCCTGCAATATTGCTTTGCTTGAACACGTTGCAAACAACAGTGTGAACAAGAGCAATAAGTAACATTCTAAATACAAGTTCTTCATATAAGCCCGCACCAATACTTACTGCTATTTTGTTAAATATAGTTAGATTTGCAATTGGTGAAGAAACTGTTGCTGCGGTTATACTTCCAAGTACTGCGCCGAAGAGCAAAAGTGGAATAGCAAAAGCAATTGATTCAAGAGCCATAAAGAAAATTACTCGAAGTTTAATTGACCAGCGATTCCCCTCGAAAATATGCCACAATAAGAGTATTGTAAGAATTGCAATTCCGCCAAGCCATAAACCTTGAGTAGGGGGAATGTCAAACGCCTCAAAAAAACGAACAAGATGATCATGTGCTTTAATTTGAATTGCACTGCCTTTTGAATACAAAGCAAATTCATAAAACAATACAAGCGGCAGCAGAAACACCAAAATGTAAAGTGGCTGTCGAGATAATTGCGTGTAGCAAATTTTCATGCTACGATTTTGTTTTGCAAATCGAATAGGTTGCACCATAGTCATAATGATACAGCACTCCCGAAAAACAAAAAATTAGTTGGTGTTTTGCTCTAGATTAGCCTTGCTTCAAGTCGCGAAGGCGACGAGAGAAACGGCTTTTGCGTCGAGCTGCAGTATTTTTGTGCATTGTGCTCGTGCATGAGATTTTATCTAGAAGGCCACAATATTTTTTGAATTCAGTTTCAGCCAATGCAACATCCTTTACAGTAAGTGCATCTAGGAAGGATTTTGATTGGTCCTTAACTTGCCGTTTTCGCCAATGGTTAATTGCTCTGCGTTTTGCGTTTTGACGGACATCTTTTTTAGCTGATCGTGATTGTGGCACAGTGTGTCTCCAGTAACTTTATTGCCCCAACATAGGGACGAACGTTGAATTATCCCAAAATCCCGTAGGAAGTCAAGCCACTTATCGTACTTTGATGTAGCGATATGTTTGTTGCTGTGGTATTCTTCCCAATTCCTGACGTGGAAATTACCTCAGCGGGTGTAGCTCAACTGGATAGAGCGTCGGTCTACGAAACCGAAGGTTACAGGTTCGAGTCCTGTCATCCGCGTTTTAGTACCCAAAAGTGGCAACTTGGGGCAAAATAACATTTCTTCTATGAGCAGACGATTCCAATTGAGATTTTGCCCGTTGAATTAAATGCGATTCGTTTGATGCGATATTCTGCCATGAAAACACCTTGCGATTAGTTGGTTTTTGGATTGAATCTAATTGCGAATCGCCCGCCATGGGGGTTTATTTGCAGTTTTTGGAGTGGTATAATGCTCGTTCCAACAATGGTTGGCATTTTTTATGACAAACACAAGTCCTAAATCTGTAATTCCAAGCGAGCCCTCAAAAAAAACTGGGGCAAAATTGAATTTTTCCAATGTACCAATCCCAGAAAAAGGTGTCCTTCTGGGGTGGCTACGTCAAATGCTTCTCATTCGAGAATTTGAAGTACGCACAATGCAGGCATATCAAAACCGCCTCATTGGTGGATTTTGCCACATCTATATTGGGCAAGAAGCAATTGCAGTTGGCTCAATTGCTGCGGTGAATGACGATGACCCCGTTGTTCTTGCGTACCGAGATCACGGTCACGCACTTGCGCGTGGTATGGATCCAAAAAATTGCATGGCTGAAATGTTTGGGCGAATTGGTGGTTGTGCAAAAGGCAAAGGCGGCTCAATGCATATGTTTGATGCAGAGCACTATCTCTACGGCGGGCATGGAATTGTGGGTGCGCAAACGCCCCTTGGCACTGGTTTAGCGTTTGCTACCAAGTACGAAGACGAAATCATCAACGGTGGAAAATCAAACCACGTAACACTTTGTTACTTGGGAGATGGAGCATTAAATCAAGGCTGTTTTTACGAAGCAATGAACCTTGCAAGTTTGCAAGATTTACCAGTTATTTTTGTACTAGAAAATAATAGATATTCGATGGGTACTTCAATTGAACGTGGCACTTCTATGGCGCACGATTTACGTGTTAAATCAGAAGCGCATGGCATTCATCACGCAATCGTTGATGGTAAGAACGTCATTAATTTGTATCAAGATTTTAAATCGATTGCGGATTGGTGTCGCGAGGAATCTCGACCATTTTTTGTAGAAGCGCAGACGTATCGATATAAAGGTCACTCCATGTCTGACCCACGCAAGTATAGAACTAAAGAGGAAGAATCAAACGAAGAGCACAATGACTGCATTGACTCACTTTGCGCTTACCTGAGAGAAGAGTCCGATGTTACGGAAGATGCGGTGAAGCAAATGTTGAGACAAGTAAAATCGCAAGTAAAGCAAGCTGTTGAATGGGCAAAAAATTCGCCCGAGCCTCCAATTGAAGAACTGTACACCGACGTATATACAGATCATTGGGGTCCATATACCGGAACATCAAAACCTGAAATGCTCGAAGGAGATGCTTGATGTCAGTAGCAACAGGGGAACGGGTAATTGAATTTCGTGACGCTCTTCGAGAAGCAATGTCAGAAGAAATGCGTAATGACACGCGTGTTTTTTTACTCGGCGAAGAAGTAGCTCAATACGACGGTGCTTATAAAGTTTCAAAAGGCATGCTTGATGAATTTGGCGAACGGCGAGTAATTGACACTCCGATTAGCGAGAGTGGTTTTTCTGGAATGGCAATCGGAGCAGCCATGCGTGGCTTGCGTCCTATTGTTGAATTTATGAGTTGGTCATTTAGTCTTGTCGCAGCGGATCCGATTCTGAATAATGCAGCAAAGATGTTGTATATGTCTGGCGGCCAGTTTGGTTGCCCGATTGTGTTTCGTGGGAATGATGGAGCAGGTGGTCAACTTGCATCAACACACTCTTGGAGTGTTGAATCATTGTATGCGAATGTCCCTGGAATAAAAATGGCAATTCCGTATGACGCATACGACGCAAAAGGTTTATTGAAAACGGCAATCCAAGATGACAACCCAGTTTTCTTTTTGGAATCTGAACGCTTGTTGTCAACAACTGCCCATGTTCCAGAAGAAGCGTACACAATTCCATTTGGTAAAGCGTTGACAAGACGCGTTGGAACAGATTGCACCATTATTAGTTTTGGCCGCCCACTGCACTTTTGTTTAGAGGCGGCTGAGGAACTTGCAAAAGAGGGAATAGATTGTGAAGTAATCGACGGTAGAACGATTCGACCGTTAGACATTGATTCGATGGTTACATCCGTAAAGAAAACAAGCGCATGTGTCGTTGTTGATCAATCTTGGTCATTTGCCTCAGTTGGCTCTGAAATCGCATCGCAAATTCACGCTTTCTGCTTTGATGATTTGGATAATCATGTATATCGAGTACATAGCGATGACGTTCCAACGCCATATGCATACAATCTTGAACAAGCCTACTTGCCAAACTCCAGAAAAATTTGCGAAGCAGTTCGCCAAGCAACGTACAACGCGTAATAGGAAGCACGGTATATGCCTATTGAAATCACAATGCCAAGATTGTCAGACACGATGGAAGTCGGTACCATTTTACAATGGCATGTAAAAATTGGCGATGAAGTTTCTGCTGGCGATTTACTTGCTGATATTGAAACTGACAAAGCAACGATGGAACTTCAATCATTTGATGATGGCAAAGTAAAAGAATTAATCGTTCCCGAAGGCAATCCAGTAAATGTAGGAACTATCATTGCCACGTTAATAGAAGAAGATGACGTAGACGGCGGTTCTTCGGAAAGCCAAGAAGTTGCACCTGAAGTTTCTGCTTCCGTTGAAGAACCAAGTACTGCTGACAATTCTGCAGTCGAACAAATCGCACAAGTTGAATCAAGCACAACTACGCACAGTCCAACAAGTGGTGGTACAAGGGTTAGTCCAGTCGCTCGAAGGTTAGCGGAAGAATACGGCGTGAATCTTACTGCTGTGCAAGGCAGTGGTCCATCTGGCAGGATTATCAAACGAGACATTTTGCAATTCGTCGCAACAACGAGTGAAACAACAGCAGCAGCAGAAACGACAAAAGTAAGCACGACAGAAGTTATACAAGGCACAGTTCCTGCAACACCTGTTACGGCAGTACAACCACTTGCGCCAACATCCCCGTGGCAGCAAGAACGAACTGTTCCTCTGTCAAATATGCGACAAATAATTGCAAAACGACTTGTCGAATCAAAACAAACAATTCCACATTATCAAGTGACAATGGATTTCGATATGGATCCGCTCATCGAAATGCGGAAGACACTTAACCAACAACTAGCAACTGCTGGTGTTAAGTTGTCTGTCAATGACTTTTTAGTTCGTTGTTGCGCACTTGCTATGGCTACGAATCCTGCGTTTAATGCATCATTCGGTGGAGATTGCATTCAATATCACGGCCCCGTAAATGTGGGAATCGCAATTGCTCTTCCAGAAGAGCGTGGTGGCGGTTTAGTGGTGGCAACAATCCGAAATGCTGATCAAAAGAGTTTACGAACAATCAGCCAGGAATCTGCTTATCTTTCGAAGAAAGCGCGGGAAACAGGGCTCTCTATAGAAGAGATGGGCGATACTACTTTTACCATTTCAAACCTTGGGATGTTTGGAGTTGATAATTTTACTGCTATTATAAATCCACCAAACAGTGCAATTCTCGCTGTTGGAGCAGCGATTGAAAAACCAGTTGTTCGAAACGGTGAATTAGCGGTCGGCAGAGAAATGTCCGCTACGTTAAGTTTAGACCACAGAGTCATCGATGGTGCGATGGCAGCAATGTATTTGAAAACACTTAAAGAACTGATCGAAAACCCTGCATCGCTTTTAGTATGATGCGAAGGAGTCAATCATGACAGCAAACCCACAAATAGAACCACGACCTCGTATTTATGACGGCGATGGCGACATGCTTATGGAAGCGGACCGCCAAGCAAACAGATTGATCATCATGCCAAGTGGTGATCCCCGAAAAGCATGCGTTGAACGTCATCGAATTCGAATTCAATGGGGACAGTATTTGCTTGCAGATATGATGTCAAGAAGGTACCGAACACTTGTTTGTGGGGTGAACCATATAGATAACAGCCATGGCATTATCAGTGCATTGGCAGAATTATTACCAGCAAGCCAGTGGGATAATAAAAGCATTACAAATTATGCAAAAAAATATGCAGAAGTTTCACCTGACAAAGTAATAGTTTTGAAATATGACATGGATGCCGTAAATGTATTTGCATTATTGAGGCCAATGAACCAAGAAGTGTATACCCTCGATGATTTGCGAACAGGTTTCAGTAAAATTGCAGAGATGACCGAATCCCGTTGGGATAGGATGCCGTGCGCAAGCGTAAGTTTCCTTGGTGGCAAATCAAATAAACTAGTAGACAAGGATGGTAACGAGCCAAGTTTTGAAAAGGTTTTGACAACGATGCACGATGTTGGTTACCGTGGAGATGTGTATCCTTCTGTTCGAATGTGGGAACTCGCTCCAACTGGTGTTTTTGCTACATATCCGTTTCCAGATAGTCTCAAAGTAATGCGCTCAGGTGGTTTTTAATTCACTCCGGCTAGTCTGCGAACGGTTACGACGAAGGACGAAGACATACTTCTGAGTAAACCGATGCTAATCAGTGTCCACACACCACCTGCGATAATGGTACTTATCCCAAACTCAATATTTGCTCTCAAAACACCGTTGCTTAGTAACTCAGGCAATGTAGTTGCTGGCGATAAAGTTGTAAATAATAAGTTAATTGGCGAGAGTGCTGCGAATAAACTTCCAACTACACCCATGCTTGAACTTGGAACTAAACAAATGCCAAGGCCAGAGGTCACCACAAAAATTAGAATGAGTGTTGCGACGATTGCTCCAACGGAACCTTTCGACCGCATCGACCATAATAATCCAAGGGTTAAGCAAAAGGCAATGTAAGGGATGACAACAAACGGTGTGAGTATTGCAGGTACTGCCAGAGCGAGTGGGATTGAAATTTCATTGCTATATTGACTGTTTGCAATAAGCTTATCACTGACGATTGCATTGTTTTGGTCTATCAGCACGAGAGCCCCAACCGACATCATTGTTATGCAAGGCACCAAGACCATTGGGAGTAAATGCATAACAAGACCGCGGACTTTGCCAGAGAGATACAGTATTGGTGTTATGGATGTGGTTAACAATAAATCAAGAGTTCCATCTTCGCGCTCTTTTGTAATTGCAGAAGCGGAAATTGAAATTGCAGAAAAAGTAACTATCAATAGTTCGCCGCAAACTAGAAATAAAATCGAGGTTCGAAATGTATCTGGGCTAAGCGCCTTGGTGGTGTAAAGCGTAATCAGAATGATGAGTCCAAGGGTGCACACACCTACAAAGCCCCAGCGACTTAGGACAGAGCCAATATTTTGACGACTTGTTGCCCGTTCGCGCCATGCAATTGGATTGCCTGTCACGGTACGAGATGTATGTTCACTTGTTTTTGCAGAAAATAGCTGCTTTAGCCAGTTGTCACCAATTTGTTTTTGTCCTAGTTTTCGTACTTGAAGCGCAGACAAAATAATGGTGCAGGTGCTAATTACAATGGTAAGACTACACCATCCAATTACTGGATTCATGCTTATCCAACTCAACGGCCAAGGTAGATTGCTTGACTCTAGCGTGACATATTGGGCTGGTTGAAAAAGAGCTTCAAGTACTAGGAAAGGATTAAGAGGTGTTAGCACAGTAGTCCATGTCGCACTCGCGCCAACTGATACTGGTAAGCGAAGGAAGAGGTCTATTGCGTAGGTTCCTAAAATATAAATAACCGTTATGATGAAGAAACTCACGGCAGCTTTACGTCCAGCAGTTCGAGTCACACTCATAGCAATTGCCGCGGAAGCAATTGTAAATGCTAAACAGAATGCGACAAGTTGCGTGAGCAAAATTGTTTCAATTGAAACGCCACCAAAAAATTGTGTAGCAACCATCAAAGGTAACGCACCAATTAATAATGCTGTAATAAAAAACAACCGTCCAAATAAATTACCAAGGACTATTTGCAAAGGAGAAAGTGGGGTGGATAAAAGAATATCCCAAGTTTTTGGGTTCGCTTCTTTCGTAATTGCGCTCGCCATAAATATTGGTGTGAGCAACCAAATTAACAGCAACTGAAGAACGGAAAGCAAAACAAATATATTTGCACTTCCTGCTGCTAGGTCTCGAAGTGAAAACCGGCTTACGGTGGGCAAAATCAGTAATCCGAAAAATAGAACAGTCGCAAGAATGGCAACATATCCAGATCGTAAATAAAGGTCTTTTCTTCTCCGAGAGGCAGTGCCAATAAGTCTCCAGCAAATAGGGTTGAAGATTGAAAAGCGTAAAAACCATTGAAGAAATTGAGGCATTATGTAAGATTCCAATTTAACGCTTGACGGCAAGCATCTATCGTGGAATACTACCCTCTTACAGATGTTGTGGCGAAGCGTTCGTCATAACAAAGTTCTCTCGGTTAATCAGTAATTGGTGACCGATCGTACCGGCTTTTTGCTGGCAACCACTTCTGGTGGATCGTTTTTAAGACGATTACTTTGGTTGATAGATTGATTTAGGCTTCTGAGCAACTTTATTTATGCTCGACAAATCAGTTCCTTTACTCCTCTGGGTGCTCGAAATAGTGCTCGAGAATTGGCGTGAATTGTGCGATTGGTGTGCACCATAGTTACTTTTTAGCTTTTAATTGGCTTACAGCCCTGATAAAGGTTGCAGTTACATGCTGCAGATTGATGCACACAATGATTACAAATATAGCCATCGGCATAGGTAGTTTGCTTCTTGGTGTTGCGATTGGTTGGTTCATTTTCCGGTCCTTGACTGGTGGGACGATCCGGCTCGCTCGGCGAGAGGCAGAGCAAACGCTTGCTTCCGCTAAGACAGAAGGCGAATCGCTCAAACAAAAATTGGAATTGGAAGCCGAACGCGCAGCAAAAGATCGCAGAAAAGAGCTTGAATCTGAAGTTTCACAGGCACAAGGTGAATTAAAACAAGACCAAATACGACTCTCAAAGCGGGAGGAGAGTTTGGAAAAAATGATGACCCAACTCACTGATCGCCAGACTAAACTCGATGATTTACGAGTTGAAATTGACGGTCAAACTGAGACTCTAGAAAAAGAAAAAACAGCGTTTGAATCCGAACGCAGAACATTGCGAGTGCGACTTGAAGAAGTTTCAGGAATGTCCTCAGACCAAGCAAAAGAAATCATTCTTGAGGAAGTTCGGCATGATGCGGAACATGAAGCAAATGATTTGATGCAGAAAATCGTAGATGAAGCAACTGACCAAGCTCGCGGTAAAAGCCGTGAAATTACATTGCAGGCAATTCAGCGCTACGCCGCAGAACATGTTGCAGAAACGACCGTGCGTTCAGTTCGCATTCCTTCAGATGACATGAAGGGTCGAGTAATCGGAAGAGAAGGTCGAAATATTAGAGCACTGGAACAAGCAACGGGTGTCGATATCTTGATTGATGACACACCAGGCATTATTTCAGTTTCATGCTTCGACCCAATTCGTAGAGCAATTGCTGGTAAAGCATTAGAAAAACTTGTTTCAGATGGAAGAGTCCATCCATCTCGAATTGAAGAAGTTGTCGAAAATATCAAATCCGAAGTACAAGAAAAAATTGTGCAAAAGGGCAACGATGCTGTAATGGAAACAAACATCAGGGGTCTTCATCCAAAGATTGTAGAAGCCGCTGGCAAGATGCATTTTAGAACGAGTTACGGCCAAAACGTTTTGCGTCACTCTGTTGAAGTTGCATTCCTGTGCCAGGTCATAGCAGATGAATTAGGACTTGATGGTGAACTTGCTCGTCGTTGCGGTTTCTTGCACGATATTGGCAAGGCAATGGATCACGACATTGATGGAACGCATCCGCAAATTGGTATGGATTTCTGTCGAAAATTAGGAGAGAAGTCAGAAGCTGTTCTGAACGCAATCGCTGGTCACCATGGTGATATTCCAGCAACAACACCGTACACGCCAATCGTAATGGCAGCAGATGCAATTAGCAGCGCGCGCCCAGGTGCCCGGCGCGAGTCAATGGAAATGTATGTAAAACGCTTAGAGCAACTTGAAGCGCTTGCAAAAGAACAAAAGGGCGTTTCAGAATCGTATGCAATCCAAGCCGGTCGAGAAGTCCGGGTTATTGTTGACGCAAAGTCAATATCAGACGGAGAAGCATTTGCAATGTCTAAACGAATTGCAGCAAGAATCGAAGAAGAAATGACATTCCCTGGTGAAATTAAAGTAACTGTCCTAAGAGAAATTAGAGCTGAAGCAATCGCGCACTAAGAAAAGGCAAAATGAAATGACAATTAAAGCATCAGAACTACGAAGAGGTCAAGCACTTATTTACGATGGGAAGTTGCAAGTAATTATTGGGACAGACCATGTTAAGCCGGGTAAGGGTCCTGCGTATGTACAAGCTAAAATGAAGGCAGTTGATACTGGAACAATTAAGGTAAACCGATTTAATACTGCTGATAAAGTTGAAGCTGTAAATATCGATAGACGACCGATGCAATTTCTCTATGAGAATAGCGGGCAAGGTTTGGGCCCATGGGTATTCATGGACAATGAAACATACGAGCAACTTGAAGTAGGCAGCGATGTAATTGAAAAAGATCAATCGCAGTGGCTCAAGGATGGGCTTGAAGTCCTCATTTTGATTTACGATGGCAGATCTCTTGGAATTGAATTGCCAGCCTCTGTTGAATTAGAAGTAACAGAAACTACAGACCAACCAAAAGCGGCAACTGCAACGAATCAATTAAAAGAAGCGACAGTTGAAACTGGTGCAAGAGTTCGTGTTCCACCATTTATCGAAATTGGTCAAGTTGTAAAAATCAATACTGAGAGTGGCGATTATCTCGGGAAGGCGTAATTCTGCAAAAGTTGAGTGAAATCCGAACCATGCTTGAAGCGTATGGTCTTTCGCCTTTGCACCGGCTTGGGCAGAACTTTTTGCATGACCATAATATTCTGAATAAACTCGTAGATGCATCGGGGGTCGTCGAAGGCGATGTTGTACTTGAAATTGGTCCAGGCACAGGTACGCTAACGGAAACGCTTCTTGAGCGGGGGTGTACAGTCGTAGCGTGTGAACTCGATAGAGGATTAACAGAACTGTTAACAGATAGACTCGGCGATTCAATTACGTTGATTCACGGTGACTGTTTGCAAAAGAAGCAATTAAACAAAGAAGTTGTCGAAGCACTTGGTGACCGTTCGTGGCGTCTTGTTGCAAATTTACCGTATCAAATTGCGAGTCCCTTGCTTGTGGATTTACTTTCAAACCATCCGAATTGTCTTGGGCAGTTTGTCACGATTCAGTATGAAGTTGCGCAAAGGCTAATGGCAAAAGTCGATTCGGATAATTGGGGCGTTCTGTCGATTTTAGTGCAGCGGTTAGCCGAAGTTTCCATGATTACAAAAGCACCAAATACCTGTTTTTGGCCAAAACCAAAAATTACAAGTGCTTGCGTTGGAGTCATACCAAAAGAAAATATGCCTCTATCTGATAATAAGGAATTTGCTCTTTTTGTTACGGCCTTATTTGCCAAAAGAAGAAAACAACTAGGGTCAATTATTGGAAGAGGCGTCGCGTTGCCAGAAGGAATCGAAGCAGAAGCAAGACCGTCTACTTTGACAATTGAACAATTAGAGTTGTTGTTTCAAATTGTTAAAACTTTAATAATTTGAAAGTCAGTCCGTACGTGGTTTCATCTTGAATTTGATTTTGTACAATCTGTGCTGTTAAGTCAAACTCAGGGTTATGTCGTGTCGCCGTAAACCGAAGTGATTGTAAGTCGTCAGTTCGAAAGTTCCACGTTGGCGAAAAGTTTAAGGAGTATCGTTTGCTCAATTGGTATCGCATGCCCAGCGATAGAAATTGGTCATTCGTGTTGCCAATTTCTCTGTATTCAAGATACGTTCGAAAATCTCGACCGTGATCCAGCTCCGCACCGATAGAACCAAGCGCAAGGGTTCCGCCATCAAGTTCCCATGTTCCGTTTCCTATAAATGCAATGCCGTCACTGTATTGCCATTTGCCAGAAACAATTGCTGCATCCTGCAATGAAGAATACTCTGGTCGCCAATTGAAGAATTGAGGATTGTCGAATCGTTGGGTTGCGTCATTGCTCGCAAGTAACAAGGCTGTATCGATTGTAAGCCAATCAATTTGATACCAACGCCCTGGACCACCCCGCCATGTTTGCAATTTGTTTTTGACTCCGAACCAAACGGCAGTTCCTGTTGAGAGGTTATCAACGCGTGCGTCGTATTGTTGAATAGTCGCTGTATCGATATCGCTTTCACCATTCCAAACGGTTACGTAGGGTTCGATGACATGGCGAAGCCGATGGAGGTCGAGTAAATCGTTATCAATGGTATTGTAAATACGATTAAATTGCGTAGTGGCTCTGAAACCAATTGTGCGATACCAATAGTCAGTGTTTTGGTTTGGACCAGATGTTTCATCATCAAGGCGCCAATTCATCTGTATACTCGCAAAGGGGGTGAATTGAATGTTTCCAAATTTCAAAGGCATCGTGAATTCTTGACGTGCGACAAAACGGCTTTGATACTCCTCGTTAAGACCTCTACTAGTTAGTACATCCTCGATTGCATCGTTTCCGCCGATAGCGGTGCCGTCAGGTAACAAGAATGCATTTCTATTTAGACCGGTGTTATTTGGGGTCCCACTTTGGAACACCATTCGTTCTCGCATGAACCTAAGTTCACTTGTCCAATTAATGGTGTCTCTGAAAATGGAACTGCCGTATTGGTAGTAACCAAGTTCTGGCGTTTTATCAACTTTATATTGCCTCGATGCTAAAAGCCAACTTGTCGAAATGAAACCGTTCAAGTCATTTGATGCAAGGGCGGTAAATGCCTTGTTGTCTTTCTGATATTTAGCGTAAATGCTTGTTTCATATTCAGCGTGTGAACGGAACTCTGGCTGTCGCCAGACAGACATAAAAGTAGAATCGCTAATGTAACTAAGTTGCGTTTGTAGTGTCCAATAAGCACTCAATTTTGTCTCGCTTGATAGGAAGGCAAAACCACGTTGGTGGCGGGGTACGGACATCTTGATGCCAGATGTAGTTTTTTGTTCCCCAGCATCGGAGAGAAAATATAGGTCAAGGTCTGCGTTGGTTCTATTTGCGCTGTAGCCTATGTCGAATCCTACGCCTACTCCGCGATCGGTATAGCCATCTAGAACTAAATCAAGAGACAACCCCATTGGCTCAGGTTTGCCAAGTAACGAAAACAAATCCCATTTTGTTTCAAGAGATGCGCCAAAACCATCCTTAAATCCGATGACAGCTTTTTTGATTGGAATGTCATCTATGTGACCTGCAAAGTACGGCCAGTAAAAAACAGGCGTGTCGCTAAATCGAACAGTGTTGTTGCTCGATTGTATGTAAGCGCTTCCATCTTTTTGCTGTGTAATTGAAAGTTTCGCAGAACCGATTGCTAAGTCTGGTGTAGCAAAGGAACTAGTCGATGCTTGTGCATCTTTAGCAACCCATTGGTTTTGTGAAATTTGTTCCATTTCCTTCGCGCGGACATAAATTGGAACTCTTCCATTTTTGCCGTACGTGCGAAGGACGGACTCAAGCATAATTGCTTTGCCTGTATCAAAATCATAATACATTTGCGGTGCACGAACGAGATAGGTGTCATTGTTAGCACGTATGACGACATTACCTTCAAGATACACACCGTGAATTTCAGTCATATCTAAACTGCCAGAAGCGATATCTCGGATGCTTCCTGAATCTAAAAAGACAATACTTCTCGCAGCATTCATCTGCATATCATCTATGCCAGACGTGGACCGCATTTCTATATGTACGTTGCCATCAAGCGTAACAATATTTTCTGTTTCACCTGTTTTTAATTCAACTAAATCAGCCGCGATTGAGACAAGGCCAGATTTTGGTTGTAGCCATGCTTTCTCGCTTTCATTTTCAGGTAAAACAATATATGCAGTCTCTTCGCCGAGTAATTGCGTTGGCTGTTCAGTAATATGAGGATACTCAGAAAGTTGCGTTGGGGTTGTCGCAAGTTTTTGAGCGTACTGCGCAAGCCGCTGGTTTGCAGTTGTAAGTAAGCTCGCCTTATTTTTTGGTTTAGATGGTTTTAAAAGTGCAACATCAACAGTAACGCTACCGAGCGTGCTCCCAACAACGAGCAAATTTTCGCCGGCAGCTCCAAGAGAGTGCAGTTTCGAAGTTTTTGAAAAAGTGGGAAGGTAAACAGCAATCTGAGAAACTACGCCAGCATCAGTAGGCATTCGATTAATCCAAATAACGGCCTGTTCAGATTCAAAAATATAGGCGCCGATAGTCACGGATACATTTTTTTCAAGGAGTAGTCTTTTTGTATCGTCAACTGTCCAAGCATTTGCACGTAGCCCTGAAATTGAAATGTCTCTTGCTCGTGGTAATACAGGTAGTACTATTCCGGAAAGACGGTCTCCTCTAATTGGTACTTCCAGAACCGTGTCCCCAAAGGCAGGGGAACAAATAACGCTTGCGAGCAAAAGAATGATTTGTTTTGAATGAAACACTATGTGGGATGATACATCGGCAAGAGCCAATCAGGGGCTAATTTTGCTTAGGTGCCATCTTCAATTAAAGCTGAAACGAAGGCGCTTGGAACGAATGGTTCGACATCTTCAGGGCGTTCACCTATACCAATTAACTTAACCGGAATGCCTGTTTCATCTTCGATTGCGAAAACAATACCACCACGAGCTGTGCCGTCAAGTTTTGATAGGAAAATGCCTGTTACATTAATTGATTCGGAAAAATGTTTCGCTTGCGAAAGGGTGTTTTGACCTTGCGTTGCATCTAGAACGAGGAGCACTTCATGGGGAGCACCTTCAATTTTTTTGGTTGTGACTTGTTGTATTTTTTCGAGTTGTCGCATGAGTGGATCTTGCGTGTGTAATCGGCCTGCAGTATCGATTAGCAACACGTCAACATTTCGGCTGACTGCGGCAGTGGCGGCATCAAATGTGACAGCTGCTGGGTCAGCGCCTTGATCGCCTTTTACAATTTCGATACCAATACGTTCTGCCCATGTTGCTAACTGTGAAACAGCACCAGCTCGAAATGTATCCGCTGCAGCGAGGAGAACAGTTCGACCTTCATCTTTAAGAGCACGCGCAATTTTTGCAACGCTTGTTGTTTTTCCAACACCATTAACTCCTGCAACGAGAATTGCAGTTGGTGCTGTTGGCGCAACTGCGATGCTTCGATTTTTGCCTTCAAGTCTTTGTACAAGTCGTTCGCGAAGCAGTTCGAGAATATCCTGTCCTTTGAGAGCTCCGCTTGCCACTTCATGACGAAGATCTTCAACGATGGCATCTGTAGTTGTAACGCCAACATCCGATGACAAAAGTAAGTGCTCAAGTTCATCGATTGTATCGCTATCAATTACTCGACCACGCATTGTTGCCAGTGGGGCAGACAAGACGGATCTTGTTTTTGACAATCCGCCTCTAAGTGCAGCAATAGTTGCACGAAACAGACCCATGTTATTTTTCTCCGTCCGTTGTTTCTACAACAGGAGGGCATGGCTTTTTGTCATGAAAAATTGCATCGAGTACGCCATTGACAAAAGAGGAAGACTTTTCTGTTGAGTAGATACTTGCTAATTCAACGGCTTCATTGATGGCAACAATTGGAGGAGTCATTCCAGAAACAATTTCAAATCTTGCAAGACGTAAAATATTCCGGTCAATTAATGGTTGTCGATGCAATGGCCAATCTGGCGTGAATGGTTTTATATGTTCATCTCCAATTTCGTGGTCGTCCCAAACTTTTTGAGCCAACATTTTAGCCTTGCTTTCTGGCTCGTTTGTCTTGTCAATTTCTTCATTAAAATCACTTTCAATGATATGTGCGGCATCTACATTCCCAGCATCAAAT
>JABIWU010000077.1 GCA_018701395.1 Phycisphaerae bacterium
ATGAGTCAACCCAACAGCAACAACAAGACGGTGAGCAATCTGATGATGAGTCAATCCAACAGCAACAAGACGGCGAGCAATCTGATGATGAGTCAACCCAACAGCAACAAGACGACGAGCAATCTGATGATGATTCATCCGAGCAAGACATCAGCGAAGGCGAATTAGAATCAACCGATGCTGAACAAGAAGATGAAAATGCAAAAGGCCTAAAACAACAAAGCGAAAAGGAAGACGGGAAACGCCTTTCAAAAGAAGAGGCGAACCGATTACTCCAACTCATTCGTGACAAGGAACAACAGCGAAGAAAAGTACTCGCTGCAAGAAGAGCGGCAAAACGTGTTCCAGTTGAGAAGGATTGGTAAATGAAAAGAACTACTTCATTCTTATTCGTTCTTCTGTGCGTCTTTTCATTTTCTCAACAATTGTTCTCGCAACAAGTCTCTATCCAATTTCAGCATAAAACTGGCTACGTTGGCGTTGCGATTCCACTGTATGTAGTGTTCGAAAATATTTCCCAAGAAGTTGAACCAAAACTCCCGACCATAGATGGATTTACTATTTACAAACAACTTAGTAATCGCACTTCAGAACAAACGACCTTTATTCAAGGAAAAGTAACAACAACAAGACGTACCATTTTCACATTTATCCTAACGCCGACAACTGTAGGAACTTTCACGATACCGTCATTAAAGTTCAATGCAAATGGCAAAATATTTCAATCAACACCCCGCATAATTACGATAGAAGAACCCCCTACCTCTGGTGTTCTTGAAGCTGAAATAACAGGAACTCAGGGCGAAATGTATCTGGGACGACCCGTTGATTTAACGTTGAGAATCTTTATGGAGGCATTCACCGATCCAAACAGTGGCGTAACTCCAGACGCACAATTCATGTTTCGTCGGCTTAGAAATGATAGCAACTTTGGCATTTTTACAGAAGCACTTGAAAATGGGGATGCAAAAGTACAACGCGTACAGGGCACTTCCGAAAATGGAATCCCAACTACATTTTTCGTCTTTTCCGTACAAGCAACTACTTGGCCTGAAACAACTGGCACTTTAGAATTAGAACCCATCGAAATTAAAGCAGATTATCCGCTCGCTGTTTCTAAGCCAAGGCGGGTAGGTTTTTTCGGTAGTAACCAACCTGTTGTAGAACAATCGACATTACTATCTGCCACGGCTGAACTACCTACTATTGACGTTTTATCGCCCCCTTCCAATGGGCAAACCGAATGGTTTAGTGGTGCAGTTGGACACTTCGACTTCAGAATTGTCGCCGAACCAACTAGAGTTAAAGTCGGCGAGCCAATCACTCTAACGATGCGTGTGACGGACCTGACTTCTGGGCCTGTGAACCTTGATTACCTTTCAGCCCCGCTTCTTGACCGAGTTTCGGCTCTGACAGATTATTTTAAAGTTCCTGACAAATCATTAGGTGGAACTATTAGCGAGCGAACTAAAATATTTACACAAACTATTCGTCCCCGCGACGACTCGCCTAGCGAAATACCGCCACTACCATTCACAAGTTTTAATCCAGAAAACGGAGAGTACATAACTACTTGGAGTAAACCAATCCCAATTCAAGTTGAAGCAGTTGCTACCGTATCCGCTGGCGATTTAATTGGCGCTTCAAACAATCAGACAAAACCAACTTCCCCAATAGAATTAGATGGTGGCATTCTTGCTAACTACACTGGCGATGATTTATTGCTATCTCAACGCGTTGAAATAGATTCAACTATTCGCACGGCAATTGTGATTCCCCCAATAATCTTCTTTTCAATACTTTTAATTTTTGGCATTCGTAAACATGCTGCACTTCCATCTTCTAAACAAAAAGGGGTGCGTAAAGTTGCAACAAGAACGTTACAAAATGCGATGCGACTATCTTCGACTGAACAAGCTGTGCAAATTTCGAAGGCAATACGCGCACTTCAAAGCAATGATACTATTGACGATGCAATTGCAGAAAAAATGAACGAGTTAATAGAACGTTGTAATGCAACGCAATTTGGCGGGCTTTCAGATGCAGAACTAGGAAAAGATGCCGTAGCTCTCGTGGAGCAAATCCGATGACTTTACTCACAACACTTACCTATCTACTTCTTACTGTTAGTGCTTCGCAGATGCGCCTTTCTGATGACCAAAAACTCGCTGTTCTGCATGAAGCGCAAATAGCATACGAGAATGGGATTGAATTACAAACTGCAGACCCTGTCGCCTCAAAAGATTCTTTCAGACGTGCTGCAAATCGGTATCAAGTTCTCGTAGATGACGGAGTTGAAAACGGAATGCTCTGGTACAACCTTGGGAATTCCCAACTCCTATCTGAAAATATTGGCGAGGCGATTGTTGCCTACCGAATGGGGCAACGATACATTCCATCTGACGGCAGATTAACTGCCAATCTTCAATTTGCAAGAAGCCTTGTTGCAAACTCAGTGAAAAAAGAAAACACTATTTCAATTCTCAGGCGATTAGCGTTTTGGCACGACGCCCTTCCAACAAAAGTTCGGCTTACGATTGGATTATTGCTTTGGTTTAGTTGTTGGACTTTATTTTCAGTCCGATTATTCAGAACTATCGCAACTTTCAAAACCACATCCATCTTATTAGGAATTGCAGTTGTTGCATTGAGTTTTAGCGTTGCACATGACATCCTTGACCAGCACCGTAGCAACGGCGTTTTAATTGAGAGTGAAGTTACAGTACGAAAAGGCAATGGTGAACACTTTGCGCCTTTATTTACAGACCCCATCCATGAAGGCATTGAGTTCGAAATTCTAGAACAGCGACCCGATTGGCTACACATCAAATTACCAAATGGCTCTACTGGGTGGATTCAAGAAAAAGATGCCATCATCGTTTCTCGCAAAAATAAATTAACCCTCGGTTAATAAAATTAGAGAAAAAAACGCCACGCCATTACTGACGGAGCGCTTAGTTGCGTGAGGCTCTCCTCTCTCTAGGTTTACCCAGTGAACCCTGCTATTAACAAGGACCCCACGCAGCAATCATTATAAGTAAATCGGCAACATTTACTATGCCGTCGCTGTCTAAATCATGCGCCGGGTCAGTACTTCCCCAATCGGCGATAAGCACGAGAATGTCAGCAACATCCACAATGCCGTTGTTACTAAAGTCTTCATTGCATGTAGCGATCGGTGTTGTAATCTCGATTCGAACAGTAAGCATTGAAATATTCGTCAATTCTCCAGCTAAATTTTCATCGCTTACTGTAATAGGCAAAAAAGATGTGTAGGTGGCGGGTTCAACTGTATCTGTGTCGATTGAAAATTCCATCAACACTGGAATTGACCCGATTTGCGTTGTCGATAAACCACCGAACATAATTGGTGGTTGTGGAATTGTCACATCGTCAATTTCTAATAGGGATTGCGAACCATCGAAACCATAATTAAAAAGCCAAACAGTAAAGGATTGAATTCCTGTACCAGTTTCAAACGCTATGTCGTAGGTATACCAATCTAAATCTTCTGTAAATGAAAACGAAGCATTAGCGTGGTCTATCACTTCACCGTTTAATTTAATAACTTCTGGAGTTGTCTGCGCTTCAGGACTTGTTGAAGTTAGCGTCACTGTTCCATTCCATGTTCCCGCAACAGAAGTGTCGACAGGCAATGCTACGATTTCTGGCGGACTCAATGCTGGAATAGAAACCGATTGAGTTCCTGTAACTCCACCTTGAGCAACAAGATCAACATCGAGGATATCTGCAGCAAGGGTATGCAAAACCGGTGCATCATTTCGAATAATAAAATCAACTGTTGAAGTTGCATCAACTAAAACGCGATTCTCTGCTGCATTCCACTCCCAAGCCAGCAGCGCAGGCACTTGGTAATCCGCAATCAGTGGCATATGGTCAGAAGCAATCACCAACGCATTCGCTAATGCATTCCCACGTGCAGTATCACCCGGAAAATAAGAGCTGTTTCCTGTGTCAATTGCATCATTGTAATGATTGCCGTCATTTCCTAGCGCTCTATATGTTCCATCAATTAAATCGAACCCTCCGCCATCAAGTAACGTGTCTGAAAGAAATTGAAAATCAAATCTATCATCGAGCCCACCGCCGATTAGCCCGCCATTTTGGTTTAACAATGGTGACTGTGTATGCTTTAGTGCATTAGAAGCACCACTCCACGAATTGCCAATTCCAAGAGGATCAATAATTTGACCTGGTCCTGAATCGGTAAACCAAATATACGCAGGCTCACTTGGTGAATAAAAATTCATATCGCCAACTACAATAATGTGACTTCCTGTTGGCAAAGTCGAAATGTCATCCCGAACATTTTCTGCCCCTGCTCGCCTTTTTTCTTGATTGTCCGAGCCAGTTGAAGCTTTCAAATGCATGCTGTAAAGATACAAGCGTTTATTTGTGTACCCTAAAATTTCAAGTGCCCATCTGTCTGCGTGACGGCTGGCTCCTGTGTATATGTCGGCATGCAAACCAGTGTTTTCTGTAAATATCGTTGACAGATAGAACATCGCTTGAGCACCACCCCAACTACTATCGTTTTGATCGGTAAAGGTTGCGAGTGAATACTTTGGTCCGACTACACCTTGTAAAATTGAAAGTTCCGCAACATCTACTTCTTGAAAAAGAAAAACTGAAACTGGAGCAGCAAAGCCATGTGAATCATCGTCACTTGCGGCTTGCAATACCTCGGCCATTGCATTTGCATCACCATTAAATTGAGCAGTGTTGTAGCTGACAACTCTAATCTGTGCTGATGCAACGCTTGTTATGCAAAAAACAAAAAGTAAAGTTTGAAGGTGTTTCATATACATAGGTACGATTAAGTCTACTGAATACGCGCAATAAAACAACCAAAAACCAACATTTATTTTAATCTGATGTCTCAGATGCAGGCAACGGCTTCTCTGCCTTTATGAGATCGTAATCGGCTATTACAGGGATATGGTCGGATGCATTATGCAACGCTGTAGCAAGTGCGTTACTACGAATCTTCTCCGTTCCAAAGTAAACATTTTCACCTTCATTTATTGCAACATCAAAATGTTTTCCGTCGTTGCCAAGGGAATGATAAGAACCAGTAGTAATGTCTAAACCAATTCCATCCTGAAGGGATTTACTAATAAATTGAAAATCGAACCTATCATCTAATCCACCACTTGCAAGCCCCCCTCCACGTTCTTTTCTTGGTGACTGCGTATGCTTGCTAGCATCATCTTCGCCTGCCCATTCATCTGTGCCAAGTGGATCCACCAGCACGTCAATGAACGCTTGATACGCAGGCTCGCGCACAGAGTAAAAGTTCATGTCTCCACCAACGATGACATTTGCGCCTTTTGGTAATGTTTCAATGTCTTCTAGAATTGCATTGACGCCAAATTCACGCTGCGTTTTATTTTCGCTTCCTTTAGATGCTTTCAAATGCACGCTGTACACCCAAAAATCTATACCTTCATTTTTGCCTATTCCAACAACATGCCACCGGTCTGCATTGCGAGTTGCGCCTGTATAGATGTCGACGTGATCTTCAGGTTTTTCTATAAGTTGCTGAGCGTGGTAAAACATCGCCTGTGCACCGCCAGATTCTCCGCTGTTTGTGTATGTGCCACTTGAATACGATTCGCCGATAAGGCTGTGCAGTATCTTGTCTTTTCCGCTGGTCACCTCTTGAAACAGATAGATCGAAACTGGAATTGCTTTCCCGTGCGAGTCGTCTTGCGATGCTGCATCAAGGACGGCAGCCATTGCTTCCATGTCAGCAGAACAGAAATGCACGTTGTAATTCACAACGCGGATTTGTGCTTGGGCTACGGATACAACAAATGTACAAATTACAACTGAAAAAAGTTTTTTCATACGCATAGTGTACGGTAATTTAATACTACCACTGGACTGGAGATCCAGTTTCCGTCACGGTAGAAGGTTGCGCATTTCGTTCTGTTGCCCACATTGCAAGTTGCTTTTGCATCGATTGACACACTTCTTGATTAGTAGAACAAACATTGTTAGTTTCGCCAATATCGTTTTCCAAATCGTAAAGTTCATATCGCTGCCCATCATGAAAGAAAATAAGTTTCCATTTTCCTTGCCGAATTGCTGTAAATGGCTCGATGCCCGGACCCGAAGCGCCCCACTGATGGGGTTGGTGCCATCCAATAATCCTAGATTCATCCGTTTTATCGAGATCAACTCCGTCAATGATATGGCATTCAGGAATCGTTGCCCCTGCGTACTTCATAATCGTTGGAAACAAATCATGCGTAATTACATTTGCAGTATTGACGGTTGCTTTTTTATCCAGCCCTTGCACAATGAGTGGCACGCGAATTCCACCTTCGTATGCTGAACCTTTCCCACTTCGTAATGGTGCGTTGTGTGTATGCGGCTTCCCGCCGCGCGCATGCGCAGAAAGCCCGCCGTTGTCCGAAGTGAAAATAACAATGGTGTTGTCTGCAATGTTCAGTTCATCTAGTTTGTCCAGCACAGAACCAAGCGCTGCATCTGCACTTTCAATCATCGTGGCATACGCTGCTTCTCTTTTGTCAATGGCATCATACTTTTCTATGTACTTTGGGTTTGGCATAAGCGGTGCATGTACTGCATAGGGTGCAAAGTGTAAAAAGAACGGCTTACCCGTTTCAACTGCTTGTTCTATTTCATTGCACGCTTCAAGGGCAAGTGCCTCAGATAAAAATATTTCTTTGTCGTGGTATTTTTCTAACCCCGGCACATCCCAAATTTGATGGTTGTCGAAATCCATCTTTTCTCGGGTTGCCATAAAACGGTGCTTGCCATAAAAACTTCCTGGACCACCCGCGCCATGCCCTGCAACGTTGACGTCAAAGCCTAGGTTTGTTGGATCTCCGCCAAGAGAATCAACTGCACCAAGATGTGCTTTGCCGACATGCATTGTGCGGTAACCAGCATCTTGCAAAAGAGATGGCAAGGTGACTTCACCCGGTTGCAACGCATCGAGATCCCATTTCGGTGGCGAAAGCGTTGGATGTTTTTTAGATGTATCAATATCTTTGTAGAGCGTCCAATAGGTAATGTGCGTTCGTGCGGGAGATTGCCCCGTGAGCAAACTTGTTCGACTTGGAGTACACACTGGTCCTGCTGCATATGCGTTTGTGTATTTTGTTCCATTGTCTGCAAGCCGTTGCCAGTTGGGCGTTTTATACAATTCGTTAAATGGCGTCACTTCAGAATGAAACGGTACCGAAGTGTCTTGCCACCCTAAGTCATCGACAAGGAATACAACGATGTTTGGTTGTTGCGATTGCGTAAGTGCTACTGCAATAATGATTGATTCAATAAACATTATTGCAGTGTAGCCGAGGAAGCACCCCATGAAAAAACGCCCTCATCTTTCGATGAAGGCGTTTCGTGTACTCGATGACGAGTGAACAGTTGGGAAAAACCGACCCAGTATCTCACGATACCGGTACGCGATCTTGCGATCGCACGAGGATGTGCTGACAACAGAGGGTAGATCTCTCTACTACATCAAGCAATAAATTGCTCGAACACTCTGTCTAAGGATATCCCTTAGAAAGGAGGTGATCCAGCCGCAGGTTCCCCTACGGCTACCTTGTTACGACTTAGTCCCAGTCACCAGTCTTGCCGTGGGCACCGATGAATCTCGGCGACTTAAGGCACTACCAGCTTCCATGACTTGACGGGCGGTGTGTACAAGGCTCAGGAACGTATTCACCGCGGCGTGCTGATCCGCGATTACTAGCGATTCCAACTTCATGGAGGCGAATTGCAGCCTCCAATCCGAACTGGGGCAGATTTTTGCGATTTGCTCCACCTCGCGGTATTGCATCGTTCTGTATCTGCCATTGTAGCACGTGTGCAGCCCTGGGCATAAAGGCCATGCGGACTTGACGTCATCCCCACCTTCGTCCGGTTTAACACCGGCAGTCTCGTTAGAGTCCTCACCATTACGTGTTAGCAACTAACGACAGGGGTTGCGCTCGTTAAGGGACTTAACCCGACACTTCACAGCACGAG
>JABIWU010000078.1 GCA_018701395.1 Phycisphaerae bacterium
CCCAAACTACTACCCACGTTTTGGTTTTAGTTCTGGCGCTGACTTTGGGTTACAAAACGAATATGGTGCAGGTGATCCATTTATGGCAATGGAATTACAAGACGGCTCACTTGAGAATATCTCAGGCATGGTCAACTATGTCTCTGCTTTTGCTGAATGCAATGCTTAATCAAGCAGTTGCAAAAATGCCATCTATGATTGCATTGAATGTTTCGCTTGGTCGCATTGCCTCTGTCGCAAGTTCTGGACAAGGCATAAAATATCCCATTAAATCCACAGGTCTACCTTGGCAACCAATGATTGCTTTGCAAATTGCATCTTCACTTGACTCGAGTTCTTTTGCAATACCTGCAAAATGCGATGCAAGTTCACCATCGTGCGTCTGATTAGCTAAACCCCGTGCCCAGTACAACGCTAGGTAATAGTGCGTCGTGCGATTATCTGATTCACCAACCTTTCGTGATGGTGCTTTGTTGTTCAAAAGGTACTGTGTTGATGCATCTTCCAATGTTTCAGAAAGCATTTTTGCATGTGGGTTGTCAAAGACATTTGAAACATGCTCAAGGGAAGCGGCGAGCGCCAAAAATTCGCCGAGCGAATCCCACCGCAAATGATTTTCTTTTTCAAATTGTTGTACATGTTTAGGAGCAGAGCCACCAGCGCCTGTTTCAAACAAACCGCCGCCATTCATAAGCGGAACAATCGACAACATTTTTGCACTTGTTCCTACTTCTAGAATTGGGAATAGGTCAGTCAAGTAATCACGAAGCACGTTGCCTGTAACTGAAATCGTATCCAGACCCTCCTTGCACCGCTCGCAAGAATAAGTGCAAGCAACTTTCGGAGGCATCGTGTGGAACTCAAGACCGTCAATATTATGTTCGGGTAAATACGCGTCGACCTTATTGATGATTTCGCGGTCATGCGCCCTGTTGCTATCCAACCAAAAAACTCCGGGGTTTCCAGTTGCTCGAACTCGATTAACAGCGAGTTTTACCCAATCACGAATCGGTGCATCCTTCGCCTGGCACATTCGCCAAATGTCACCCGCTTCAACTTCGTGTTGCATCAGCGTGTTGCCCTCATCGTCAATCACTTTGACCGTTCCACTAGCAGCGATCTCGAACGTTTTATCGTGCGAACCGTACTCTTCGGCTTTTTGTGCCATCAAGCCAACATTTGAAACACTGCCCATTGTGGTCGGATCAAACGCACCATGTTCCTTACAGAAATTAATAATTGATTGGTACACTCCTGCATACGATGCGTCTGGAATAACACAATTTGCATCTTGTAGTTTGCCTTCTGCATTCCACATTTGCCCCGAAGTTCGAATCATTGCAGGCATCGATGCATCAATGATGACATCGCTTGGCACATGCAAGTTTGTAATGCCTTTGTCAGAATCTACCATTGCTACAAACGGGCCATTTTCGTAGACCCCTTGTATATCGTTTTCAATTTCAGCACGCTGCTCTTCTGGTAACGATGCAATCTTCGGAAGCACATCGCCAAAACCGTTTCGCACATCAACACCAAGTTCGTCAAACAAATCGCCGTATTTTTCAAAGAGCCCCCGATAAAATACTGTTACTGCGTGACCGAAAATAATAGGATCAGAAACTTTCATCATAGTTGCTTTTAGATGGAGCGAGAACAAAACACCTTCTTGTTTTGCCACTTCAACTTGTTCTTCCAAGAACGCAACCAGTGCTTTCTTCGACATAAACGTGCCGTCGATGATTTCCCCCGGAAGTAGTTCTAACCCTTCTTTCAATACGGTAGTGCCTTCAGGGTTTTCTAAAACAATTTGAACAGTCGTCGCTTCAGGAACCGTGAGAGATTGTTCATTTGAGTAAAAATCACCACTTTGCATGTGCGAAACTATGGTTTTACTCTCACTTGACCATGCACCCATGCGATGCGGATTTTGTCTTGCGTATTCTTTTACTGCTTTTGGTGCTCGCCGATCGGAATTACCTTCGCGTAGCACGGGGTTAACCGCACTCCCCTTCACCTTGTTGTACGTTGCTTGGGCAGCACGTTCTTTCTCGCTTGATGCTTCTTCAGGATAATCAGGAATCGCAAAACCCTTTGCTTGTAACTCCGCAATTGCTGCCTTTAGTTGCGGGACTGATGCACTAATGTTTGGAAGTTTTATTATGTTTGCCGTTGGCTCTTTTACAAGTTCTCCAAGTTGTGCAAGTGCATCTGGAACTCTTTGGTCCTCACATAAACAATCTGGGAATTGCGAAAGAATTCGCCCTGAAAGGGAGATGTCTTTCAACTCAAAGTCAATGCCAGAAGAAGCGGCAAACGCTTTTATCACTGGCAAAAACGAATACGTTGCAAGTGCAGGCGCTTCGTCGGTGTGTGTATATACGATTTTTGGATTTACTTCGTGGGTTGGCATAGACCTACTATTTTAGCAGAATTAACGCCCTTTAAATGCCGCGTAGAAATACCACAAAATTGGCACCATGTTTCCAGTAAGAAAAATAGGCATGAACCACGCGCCTAATAAGGAATTACCGCCACCGGCGATTAAAATGGTGTCGTAGACAAGCGCTGTAAAAAGCAACGAAACCGCGCAAGCAAGCAAACTGAGCAATCGCACAATTAATCTATACTGTTTCTCCGCATTTTCTTCTGTTATTTCTATTGGAACGTTCGAAAGCCACGGGAACCGACGAAGAAACAACATCGCAGGAACCAAGACCACGCTAATCGAAGGTAACAACCAAATCATTCCTTTTGGCCCAAAGCCATCGGCGTTTCCAGATGCGTCAAAGTGCGTAGGGATGGTATCGGGCAAGGTTGACCATGCCTGCAGTACAACAACAACCCCATAGACCAAAGCACCAATTGCGATTGCTTCAAGCACCCTGTCCCACACATTCTTTTGAGGCCGTATCTTTGGACGAGTGTTCATCTATTCCACCAAATGTTGTGTACCGCGTTGTCTTGCAAGATCAATTTGTTTCTGCCGTTCTGCAAATCGTCCCTTTTGTTCATCCGAAGTTTGGTCATGGCATCGCGGGCAACTGATACCTTCGCGATAGCGTGGGGACGACTTGTCTTTGTCGCAAATTGGGAATCGACATGCTCTACAGAGTTCGTATTCGCCTACCTCAAGCCCATGCCCAACTGAAACTCGTTCGTCAAAGAAAAAACATTGCCCATCCCAAAGACTTAATTCTTCTTCCATTTTTTCTAAGTACTTTAGAATGCCACCTTCAAGGTGATAGACCTCGTTTACACCAGCTTCTTTCAACAACGCTGTCGATTTTTCGCAACGGATACCGCCAGTGCAGAACATTGCGACACGCGGCTGTTCTTCGATGTCAATATTCTCTTCAACCCACTTGGGCAATTCTCCAAAAGAGGTTATATCTGGATTGATTGCGTCTTTAAATGTTCCAATTTCAACTTCGTAATCATTTCGCGTGTCGATGACGATAACATTTGGATCACTGATAAGTTCATTCCATTTTTCAGGTTTGATGTACGTGCCTACTAATCGATCTGGATTGATCCCGTCCACGCCCATTGTGACGATTTCTTTTTTCAGACGAACACGAAGTTTTCTAAACGGCGCCTGTGAGGCGTTTGATTCTTTCCAAGTTAATTCGGAAAATCGAGCATCATCGCGCAAAAACTGCAATACATTGCGCACTCCCTCTGGACTACCTGCAATTGTCGAATTGATACCCTCGCTCGCAAGGAGCACGATACCCCGCACATCATTTTCGAGGCAACAATCCTCTATC
>JABIWU010000079.1 GCA_018701395.1 Phycisphaerae bacterium
ACTACTATTAAAATTGTCCGAGGCGTTTTTAGCGAAGAGCAGAAATCTGCAATGATTCAAGGGGTTACTGAGGCTATGGTCAAAGTCACTGGTGAAGAAAAACGTGATGGCAACTGGGTTCTCATCGAAGAAACAAATCCTGGAGAATGGGCAATTGGGGGAAAACCGGTTGGTCTCCCTTGATTGCTGATGGTTACCTAAAGCACCCTGTTTAGAGATTCCTGCGTGTTTCTTTGACGGGGTGTTTTTTTGTTTTCTTCCTGCATTGAGGGCACCATCTTCCCCTATGTTTGATACCAGTGGGCGTTGCAAACCACAGATAACCCTTTCATCTTGGGGAATGTGTGGTGCCTCAATTTGAGGCATAATGCACAGTGAAGGAGCATCACAATGCAAAAAATTATCATTACACAGGCAAATTTTTGTGTAACAGCAATTATTGCAATGGCATTAGTTGCTACTAGTGCAAAAAGATGTTTGTAATTCCAAGCATTGCAGCATGTGCTTTGTTTGCACAAATGGGTGATAACGAAGATGAACTGCAACATGATTTGCCAAGCCATATTATGAATATGGAATCACCGGTTCTTTCGCCAAGTCAAGCACTCGAGTCTTTTGTCATGCAGGATGGATTTTGCATTGAACTTGTTGCCAGCGAACCTATGATTCAAGACCCAGTCTCTGCTGTCTTTGCGCCTGACGGTTCACTTTGGGTCGTAGAGATGCAGTCCTTCATGCCCGATGTCGATGGCAACAACGAACTTGCACCAATCAGTCGAATTGTTCATTTAATAGATACCAATAGCGACGGCATTATGGACGAGTCAACGGTCTTTATGGATGGGCTTGTGCTGCCAAGAAGTTTGGCGATTTCGCATGACGGTATTTTGCTGATTGCACCACCGGACTTGTTGTACTGCCGTGATCTTGATGGCAATGGAAAGTGTGATGACATTCGAGTGTTAACAGGTGGGTTCGGCGGACTTGACTCGATCGAACATGCCGGCAACGGCATGATGTATGGCCTGGACAATACGTTTCATAATTCTCAACATGATTTTAGTTTTATATTTGATAGCGATACTCTTACGTCAATTCCAGTTCCAGCCCACGGGCAGTGGGGTATAACGCAAGACGATTACGGAAGGCAGTATTACTCGCCAAATTCCTATCCTGTACTTGTTGACGACTTGCCTAAGCAATACGCAAGGCAAAGAGGGCAGGCTAGGTCAATTGATGGATTGTATCGAGGTATTACTTCGGATAATCGTGTGTGGCCAGTGCATCCAACGCCTGGCGTGAATCGTGGTTACCAAGAAGGTCGACTTGATGATAATTACAAGCTCACAAGGTTCGATGCAGCTTGTGGGCCGTCGGTCTATCGCGATACTTTGTATGGCGACGACTTTGAAGGTGATGTTTTTGTATGTGAGACTGCAGGCAACTTAGTATCACGATTTCATATTGAAGATAACGGTAACGGTTCGTTGCGCGCAGTGCCTGCGTACGAACGTGCGGAGTTTCTTGCGTCAACCGACGAACGATTTCGCCCAGTGAGTACACTCAACGGTCCCGATGGTGCGTTGTATATAGTTGACATGTATCGCGGCATTGCACAACACCGATTGTTTGTTACGTCGTTTCTTCGAAAACAAATTCTCGCAAGGGGTTTAGAAAGTCCACTTGGGCTCGGAAGGATTTGGCGAGTTGTACCTACTAAAACAGCGTTACGAAAAACGTCCGATTTAACCTTAATGCAAACAGAAGAACTTGTCTCTGCTCTTACGAATGTCAACGGAACAGTAAGAGATTCTGCACAGAGGTTACTCGTTGAAACCGCAGACGAAACCGCAGTTGAGATGCTTGAAGATATAGCAAAAAATGGAGCTCGCGATCGTGATAGGATTAAAGCACTCTGGACATTACAGGGCATGAATCTTTTGAAAAAAGATCTGCTATTGGCATCGCTAGCCGATGTCCATCCGATGGTACGTACAAATGCGATACGGCTATTAGAACCGTGGATTAATGAAGATAAAACGTTTGAAGCAATCACAAAACTTCGCAGCGATGAAAACTTTTATGTACGTCGACAAGTCGCGCTATCTGCGAGTATGCGATATGGACCTAAGGCGATTTTCTTTTTACTTGAGCAACTTGGCAATGTAGAAAATAAGAAATTCCGTTCTGCAGCACTCGCTTCTCTCATGGGCAGGGAACACGAAGCACTTGATCTTGTCGCAATTTCAAACGCGCTTGATGTCGACACGCCATTAAACCGAAAGACGCTTGCTGCAATGGTGCTTCAATTACTCGCTGTGAAAAATGAGGATACAAATACCCAACTTCTAGAGTTTGCAACAAAGCAAGCGAAACAACATGCTTGGCAAAGCGACGTTGTGCTCAGTGCTATCCTTACAAAGCAAAGAAAACAATTGCGATTAGCAAGAAAGCCAATGCGGTATAACGAGTTGTTTGAAACAGTCAGTTCATCGCTTTACGATGTCGCGTCGGCTCTCGACGGTTTTCTCTGGTGGGAAGGGCGAAGCGATGTGCAGGAATATATTCCAAAACGCGTTGATAAAACAGTTGCTAATCTCATCAACCGAGGCAAGAAAATCTATAACGTTTGCAAAACATGCCACCAAGTCGACGGTCTTGGATTGCCTCCTACATATCCGCCCCTTGCCGATTCTCCGTTTGTTCTTGATGACAAGGGCAAACTTATCAAAATTATGTTGCATGGTTTGTCGGGCAAAATTACCGTGGGAGGCAAACACTACGACGAGAGTATGCCTCCTGCCCCAATTAGAAACGACTACGACATTGCTGCGGTAATGACATACATCCGGCAAGCGTGGGGGAACGAAGGCGATGCGATTACGCAATCAGAGGTTGCGTCAATGCGAGAAAGATATAAGGATCGTAGTAGTATGTGGACTGCGGAAGAATTAGAAAACTAGTGTAGAAAGTCACACCCTATAAACATATCGATTTCTTCATCATCTTCATTGACGTATTTGGGTACTACAATTTCTATGTCTTTAAATCGCACTTGAACTTCTTGTCTCTTGTGTAATTGAAAAGCAAAGTTATTTAGAAACGCGCCTTGGTCTAATCGTTCTGGATGAAGCGGATTTGTCGTATCGCAATCGACGATGAGTTCGTTGTTGAGCCAGACCATAACGTTGCTGCCACAGGTATAGACCATCATTTCATTCCACTGATCGTATTTGCTGAATTGTTTAATTGGTTTGGAAAGCCACCCACGACCACCCGATTCATAGAGCCCACCACAATCTGGTTGCCTGTCAACTTCGACTTGAATCCCCTTGATTCCCGTATTGTCATTTGGTATTTGCTGAGAGCGGAAGAAAAAGCCACTATTTCCCTTGTCAATTTTGTATTTAAGTTTAAGCGCAAAGTTTTCGTAAGGCTTTGTAATCCACATTAGCCCAGTTACTTCATCGTCTTTTAATTGACGACCAACGATTGCTCCATTTTCCACCGACCACGTCCCTCCACCGGTGGGTTGCATGCCGTTGAGTGTTTTGCCATCGAAAAGCGATTCGACTTTGAGTTCGTGTTTGTGTTGGCTGTACTCGGTGATAGTGGCATTACGCCACTTCACTTTACTATCACCCGAATGTATTTGAAAACCAATGTGTCCAGAAAAATCCATAAAGTCAAGGAAATCGGTTGTGACTTTGCCATTTACTTTGGCTTTGATTCGTGGTCCGATACACCAAATTTCATAGGTATTCCATTCGCCGAGTTTGAATGTATCACGAACGGATTCGTTTGGTGGTTGTAACCAAGCGCGTCTTCCCTCGTCGTATAATCCTCCCGACCAAGCCCTTGGAGAGGGGTCCGCTTCAATTTGGTATCCAACGAGCCGATTGTCGATATCGTGCGAACGTACTTGAATGCCAGAGTTGCCGCGAATTATTTTTACATCAACTTTTAAATAAAAATCACTATACGATTTTTTGCTCGTAAGAAAAGAATTTTGTAGTTCTTTACCCTCACCTGTGAGAACGTCATTCTCAAGTGTAAAGGTAATTTGTGGTCCAACGATATGCCAGTTTTCGAGTGAATCATTTTGAAAAAGGGGGACTTGCCCAGCAATACAGGAACTTGCAAACAAAAGAGAAATAAAGTATTTCATGCTGAAATTATATATCGCCTTGCGCATGTGCTGGAATATGAATGGAGTAATTAGATTCTTCATCTCCACTCCTTCTGGGCATCGCCCATACTTACGAACCACTGTCATTCATAGTGGTGACAATAGCAAGGAAAATAGGTGAAGTGGTTGTAGAGCACGTTAGGAGGGCAGTTAGAGTGGGGGAGGGTGTGATTACTCGCATTTTCCCAGTGCCTGTATAATGTACACATCTTGGTAGCCTAGTGCCCAGATCTGTGTTTTGTTCTAGGTATGTGCTGCCTCTGGGGCGGGCGGAAAAAATAAGGTTAGAATTGAGTATGAAACTATATATTGGTAACTTGAGTTGGGATACTACTACTGAAGATTTGAAGTCACACTTCGAGGCATTCGGTGCTGTATCAGATGCAATCGTCATCACTGATCGTGAAAGCGGTCGTTCACGAGGTTTTGGCTTCGTAACAATGGATGATGCATCAGAAGCAAATAAAGCAATGGAAGAATGCAGTGGTGTTGAACTTGATGGCCGCGCTATTAAGTGCAGCGAAGCAACACCTCGGAAAGACGCGCATTAACTGTAATTTCTCGGAATTCGTTCCAATCGAATTACAAAAAGAGCTCTGACGAAAGTCGGGGCTCTTTTTAATTTACATGTCGTTGATGGCAGTGACAATAGCAAGGAAAATAGGTGATGTTGTTGTAGAACACGCTAGTACACCGTGCTAGGGGGTACTTCCTATCACTAGAAGACCAAGGCACTAAACCATCGGGTTAAGCGTCTGTTTTCATTCACGGGTTTTAACACTAGCCCCC
>JABIWU010000080.1 GCA_018701395.1 Phycisphaerae bacterium
CGTCTCTTGAAGCCCTTGGGTTGTGTCTTGAAACACTTAAAATTGCAGTTACAGGAGAACATGTCGAAACAGTTGCCCATGCAATATTTATACGCGACACGCTTTTGCCTGAGATGCTTGTAGCGAGGGGTATTTCTGATGCTTTGGAACAAGTAGTACCAGATGATATTTGGCCGCTTCCTTCATACACTGAAATGCTGTTTATTCGATAGATAAACCCATTGCTAAGTTCAAAGCATGCGGTTTTCCGCTATGATATGTGGCTCGAAAGAAGGTTATTACTATGACTACTGCAGCTACACACCCTTACGAACTATCAATTGAAAACGCTGGGCCAGCTCGAAAGCGCATTTCGATTACCGTGCCTACTGAAACAGTCGATTCTAAGTTAAAAGAATCACTTGGAATGCTCCGTACTCAAACGGTTATTCCCGGTTTTCGTAAAGGAAAAGTTCCTGCGCACATTCTAGAAAAACGATTTGGCGAATCTATCCGCTCAGAAGCAAGGAATGAAATTGTTTCGGATGCTTGGAAAAACGCCATTGAAGAATTTGAACTTCGACCTCTTGGTGAACCTGAACCAGTTGGAGATCCTACTGAGGTTGTTCTTGAAGATGGAAAACCACTTTCGTTCGCCCTAGAAGTAGAAGTAATGCCAGATTTTGAACTCCCTGCTTTCGATGATATTAAACTGACTCGTCCAATTGTCGATGTTGCAGATAATCATATTGATGAAGAAATGGAACGGCAAAAAATACGCAACGGTAATTTAGAAGAAATTGAAGGAAAATCTAAAGAAGGTGCTTTCCTCATTGGTCCCGCTGTTGTGCACCTTGATGGCAAAGAAGAGTCGTTCTATAAAACGGAACAAACTCGCCTTACCATTCCTGCTAAAGATGCTGGCGGTGAAGTTCTTGGATTGTTTATTGATGACTTAGGTAAGCTTTTAACGGGCGCAGTTGTTGGCGATGAAATTACAATTAAAACAGTTGGATCAAAAGAACATGAACTTGAAGAAGTTCGTGGTGCTAAAGTAGTCGTAACATTCAATGTAGTTCAAGCCGTGAAAATCAATCCACTAAGCGACGACGAATTAATAGCTGCATTTGGTCTTGAAAACATTGAAATGCTTAAAGAACAAATACAACTCGCATTGGAGCAACGTCGAGACCAAGACCAAGCGGCAGTGCTTAGACAGCAAGCAACTGAAGAAATTGCTAAGCGTGTCGAGATGGAATTGCCGGAAAAAACTAGCGCAATGCAAGCAGATCGTGATTTGCAACGACTTCGAACACAATTACAATCCTCTGGTCGTTTATCCATGGAAGAAGTAGAAGCTGAAGTTGCAAAAGTACGAAGTGGTTCGTCTGAAGAATCGCAAAAGCGCCTTAAGACGTTCTTTATCCTTACCAAATTAGCGGAACATTTTCACGTAACCGTCAACGAGATGGAAGTAAATGCACGCATTGCAGAACTAGCAATGCAAAATGGTAAACGTCCTGAAGAAATGAAAAACGCACTAGCTCAGCAAGGGCAACTACAACAAATAGAAGCAGTTGTTCGTGAAGAAAAAGCAGCAGACCAACTAGTTGCAGCATGCACAGTGTCAGATATGCCGCTTGATAAATGGCAAGCATTGCAAGATGGTGGGACTGCGAAGAAAACAACGAAGAAAAAAACAGCTAAAAAGAAAACTGCAAGTAAAAAAACAGCAACGAAAAAGAAAATTACGAAGAAGCCTTCGGATAAATCTTAATGTTGCTTGCGGTGGGATTTTATACGTTATTGCCCGCAATCATATTGCTGTTGGCATTTACGATTGTTGGCGGTGTTATAATTTTTATTATTCGTAGAAAATTAATAGAACCGCCTTCAACCACTATCACTTTTACGTTGAGTGATTTACGAAAATTACAAGATCAGGGTGACATTTCCACCGAAGAATATGACCGTGCGAAAGAGTCAATTATTCAAAGTGTGAAAAAAACAACGACCGATAGCCATTAAAAACCGATTTAATTGTTAATAATTGCTAAAAGTGAATGAAAAACATGTGGTCGTGTGGTCTTTATTGTGCCACAATAGAACGAATTAAAATAGTATTCCATATTGATTTTAGAGAATTGAACTAGAGAATGACAGATAAAAATGATAGCAACAATCCACCAATTAGCCCGCCGAGAAACGGCGGTGCTTCTGATGATGGTGGAACTAATGGCGCAGGTGGATCCGGCGGTTCTGGTGGAGGCGGGGATGACTTTCAAGGTCGAAGAGTAACTACATGTTCATTTTGCGGTAAGACTTCCCGTGAAGTCGGGCCGATGGTTGAAGGCCCAAATGAAATATATGTTTGTTCAAATTGTACAGACTTATGTCAGAATATTTTCAAACAAGAACGAAGGCGAATTAGTACAGCTGTACCCACGTTCAGTTCTATACTGACTCCTCGGCAAGTGAATGAGTATTTAGACCAATATATTATTGGGCAAAAAAGAGCGAAACGTTCCCTTTCGGTAGCGGTGCATAACCACTACAAGCGACTTTCCCAAATTGATAATGCTGACAGGGAAGTCGAGTTGGATAAGTCAAATGTTTTGTTAATTGGTCCAACCGGCACAGGCAAAACTTTATTAGCAAAAACGCTTTCACGTATTTTGAATGTTCCATTTGCGATAGCAGATGCAACCACATTAACTGAAGCTGGTTATGTTGGCGAAGATGTAGAAAACTTGCTTTTGAAACTTTTGCAAGCAGCTGACTTTGATCTTGAAGCAGCCCAACATGGCATAATTTACATTGACGAAATTGATAAGATTGGGCGCACGTCGCAAAATGTTTCGATAACTCGTGACGTTTCTGGTGAAGGCGTGCAGCAATCATTGCTCAAAATGCTCGAAGGAGTTGTTGCAAATGTTCCGCCGCAAGGTGGACGAAAACACCCTGAGCAACAATATATCCAGATGGATACATCAAACATTTTGTTTATCTGCGGTGGTTCATTTGATGGAATTTGTGACATCGTTTCGAAGCGAATCGGTAAATCAAGAATTGGTTTTGGTGGTGCAACTGGTGATGAGAAATCAGAGCAAGAAACAAAAACAGAATTGCTTTCACAAGTAATTACTGAAGACATTTTGCACTTTGGTCTTATTCCAGAATTACTCGGTCGATTGCCTATCACCACCCCGCTTATGCCATTAACAGAAGATGCGATGGTTCGTATTCTCACAGAACCTCGAAATGCAATAGTTCGACAGTACCAACACCTTTTCAGTTTGGAAACGGCGAAGTTGGAATTTACTGAAAAGGCACTTCACCTTATTGCTAAGAAAGCCATGGAGCGCGGTACTGGGGCACGCGCTTTACGAGCCGTTATCGACAACTTTATGATCGATGTCATGTTCGAATTGCCCGACCGCGACAACCAGGACGCTGTATACCTGGTTGACGCTTCAGATATCAAAAATGGTTTAGATCTGGATAAAATGCAGCAACCCCATGCCCCTGCTAAAGAATCTGCTTGAGTTGATGCGTTAAACAGTATTTAATGCTTTAAATGAGGGCTTTTTTCCTTTACGCTCAGTCTGCATAAGTGCTATAATCACAAATTCGCCCTTTAAGGGTTGAAGGAGATTTACTATGCCACGTGTTTGTTTTTTTACAGGTCGTCGAACAAAGGTCGGAAGAAAAATCCGTTACCGAGGTAAACCAAAGTACCAAGGCGGTATTGGTCTGAAAATTACTGCAAATGCGAAGCGTAAGTTTAAACCAAACCTGCATAATGTCCGTGCTATTATTGACGGAAAACCAGTTCGAATTAAAGTTTCGACAAAGGCAATTAAGCAAGGTCTTGTTGTAAAACCATTAAAACGTAAATTTGGGTACACACGCCAGCAAAAACTTCTTGATGCTAGTTAACGCACTTTTTCACCAATATTCTACGATTGAGAAAAAAAACATAAAAAAACCACATTTTTTGTGGAAACGTCCGAAAAAAAAGACGCATTTAGTTGACAGCAGGCACTTCCTGCGTATTCTAGATGTAACAAGATACGCCACTATCACACTCTACCGGCACTTCGCAACGCTCTTTGAAGCAATGCAGTCCAAACTCTTCCCTGTGATAAAAGCCAACATACGAATGAATTGGGTCATTTAACTTTTGAGTTACTATTTTTTGTAGTGCTCATTACAAGTAGCGAATCGAGTAAGGATTGGAACACCTTTTAGGAATGAGTAACAGACAGGATATCGATCGAGTGCGAGAGGCCGTTGACCTCGTTGCACTAATAGCTGAATATATCCCCCTCCAGCCCAAAGGCAGAGAGTGGGTATGTGTTTGCCCATTCCATGATGACCACAAACCATCAATGTGCGTCGTTACCCACCGCGATCAAGCTTTTTACAAATGTTTTTCATGTAACGAACATGGTGATTGCTTTAAATTCTTACAAGAGTATTTAAAAATAAGCTTTGTCGAAGCATTGCAAATGCTCGCTGAGCGAACGGGTGTTGAATTATCGAATTACACGGCTAATGATAAAGAAGACATTTCGATGCGTAAGAAATTACAAAATGCAACAGCGTGGGCATTGGAACAGTATGTTGAGACACTGAACGATGATGCGGCATCTTCTAATCGGAAATATTTACAAGACCGCGGAATCAACGCAGATTCTATCGAAACATTTTCCATTGGTTTAGCTCCAGATACTTGGACGTTCATTGCAGACAAACTTTCTGATACTCCTGAGCGAATCGAAACTGGATTAGAAGCAGGATTGCTTAAGCGAAAAGATGGCACGAACAGAGTGTATGATTCATTTAGAAATCGAATTATGTTTCCTATTTTTAACGAAACGGGCACACCGATAGCATTCGGTGGACGGCGCATTAACGAAGAAGATGAACCAAAATATATCAATAGCCCAGAAACTGAATTGTTTCATAAATCAAAAACATTGTATGGATACCACTTAGCTAGGTCTGCAATGCAATCTGAAAACAAAGTCATTGTGGTCGAAGGATATACTGATGTAATCGCTTGTCACCAAGTCGGCGTTACGAATGTAGTCGCAACTTTAGGAACTGCATTGACGCCTCAGCACGCTCAAAAACTGTCGCGAATTTGCGATGAAGTGACACTTGTTTTCGATGGAGATGAGGCAGGTCAACGCGCAGCAGATAGAGCCGTTGAAATTTTCTTTTCTAGAGATATAGATGTAAATATTTGCGTTTTGCCTGATGGCAAAGATCCAGCTGACGTCGCTACTGATAAAAAAACATTGCTCGCAAGTTTTTCAGAAGCAGTAGATGCCATAACCTATAAATTCGATCGTATCGAAATCGATATAAAAACAACGAATACTATCTCGGGTCGCACCAAAAAAGTTGGCATGTTTTTAGACGAACTTATTCGTCTAGGCATCGGTCAATTGCCTGGCATTAAAAAGCCACTCGTTCATGAACGTATTTCTACCCTTCTAAAAGTTCCAATGGAAGAAGTACAATCCCATTTAGATGAACGAATCCGAAACAGACCTGCGCCAAGACAGCAGAAACAAGCACCGGAGGAACAACAACCAGTGCTGCAGGAGTCTTCGCCAGTTGTTATTTCCAGGGCACGGCTTTTAGCAGAACACGAATTGTTAGCCGTCATTTTATTTGATTCAATCCAAGCCTCCGCAGCTATTCGAGAAGCAGGTGAGGCAGTCCAGCCAGAGAAATTTTTAGACAGGTACGCAACAGAGATTGCGAACTGTATTTTTTCAAAACTTCTAGCTGGCACGCCGTTCACCATGCAAGAAACCCTTTCGGAGTTGTCAGACGATGCGAGCACTCTCGCATCTACACTTTATTTTGAGGGAGAGCGAATTTGCAACGAAGCCGGGAGTGTAGACCTTGCAATTCAAAGAACAATTCAATCATTCAATGTAGAAATTCAAAACAAAGTAATTGCAGATAATGTCCGTGAGTTAAAAAATTATAAAGATCCAGAGCAGCGTGCTTTGGCCGCTCAGCAGGCACTTGAAGCAATACGAAAAAAACAGAAACGTGCAATATGAATCTTTTTACGCACGTTACAACCAAGTCATTTATGCAGCGTAGCCGCTGCACATTAATTTTTACTTCAAAGGAGTAATATCGTGGCAACACAAACGAAAGCGAAATTTAAATCTGTTGTACCAGCAATGCATCCAAGCATGGTGCTTCTTCTCAACGAGAGCATTGGAAGAGGCTGGTTAAGTTATGAAGAACTTAATTCAGCATTACCAGATGAGTTTTTGACTGCTGAAAAAATGGATGAGTTACTCGCACTTCTTTCTAATTTAAATATTGATTTAATCGGAGAAGATTTACGAATGCGCCGTGGTTGGGGACAATTCTTCGTTCCACTTCAAACCTGCCTCCGTTTTAAGCGTGACACGCCGTGGAAAGATAAGGCGCAAGAATTAGCTGACCTCGCAGAAGAGCAAGGCAAAGGGTCGAAAGATTCCGTACACCTCGACGCAGATGATGATCTCTTAGACGAGGAAGAAGCACAAGCAGTAATCGCTCAAGCTCTTGCTGAAGCATCTTCCCGCAGAATCGATGATCCGATACGGATGTACTTAACGCAAATGGGTAGCATTTCACTTTTGACACGAGAAGAAGAAATTCGATTAGCAAAAAAAATCGAGTGCACTCGTTTTGTTTTCCGTCGACTAGTACTCGAATCAGATTACGCAGCAATGCAGGCGATTGAAATATTGGACTTGGTGAATGGCGGGAAATTGCCATTTGACAGAACCATGCGAATTTCAACTGCTGAAGAAAACGCAAAGCAAAAGGTTGCAAGCAGAATTCCGGTGAATACTGCAACAGCAAGGTTGTTGCTTGCAGAAAATGAACGCGATTGGAAACTCCGCGAAGAAGGTGGATTGAAAAATTCTGAACTCGATAATGTTAGAGATCGAATGCAAGCACGACGTAGAAAAATAGCTTCTTTGCTAGAAGAATGCAGTCTACGAACTGCGAAAATTCAACCATTACTACGTAAACTTGAGTCAATTTCTAAAAAGTTTAAACAAATCCAACGAGATATAAAAAATTCAAAGAATCGAAATTCGCAATTTGATCCAGATGATGTTCTAGTAATGCAAGAAGAAATGACTGGTCTTCGCGGGTTGATTTTAGAATCACCAGAGGAATTAGATGCTCGTCTTAAATCTATTGCTATCGTTTTCGAAGAATATGATCAAGCAAAACGCGATTTGTCAGGTGGCAACTTGCGCCTGGTCGTATCCATTGCGAAGAAATATCGAAATCGTGGCCTCCCCTTCCTAGACATTATCCAAGAAGGAAATACAGGTTTGATGCGTGCTGTTGATAAGTATGAATACAGACGTGGCTACAAATTCTCAACGTATGCAACATGGTGGATTCGCCAAGCAATTACGCGAGCGATTGCTGACCATGCACGAACAATTCGAGTCCCTGTTCACATGATTGAAACTATGTCAAAACTTCGTGGAATCCAAAAACGACTACTGCAAGAAATAGGCAGAGAGCCAACATTAGAAGAAATTGCAGTAATCGCAGATATGTCAATTGATGAGACAAAACGAGTCATGAAAATTTCTCGTCACCCTATTAGTTTAGACCGCCCAGTAGGAGAATCAGAAGACTCACAATTTGGCGACTTCATCGAAGATAAGCGGCAACACGCCCCCTCTGAAAGTGCAACAAGTGATATGCTTCGTTCCAGAATAAATGATGTTCTTAAAACATTGACGTATAGAGAACGAGAAATTCTAAAACTTCGTTATGGGATTGGTGATGGTTACACGTATACGCTTGAAGAGGTTGGTCGAATCTTTAAAGTAACTCGAGAACGAGTACGTCAGGTTGAATCGAAAGCAATCCGTAAATTGCAACATCCAGTTCGCCGAAGACGTCTTTCGAGTTTTATTGACCAAAACGATCAGGCCGAAGATTGATAGCGAAATTAAGAAACATTTAGCTGGGTAAGGAGTGTGTCTACATGCTCCTTATCTAGCCAGAGTATCCATCCTGTTTTTCCTGAGATAGAGACCGCTTCAATTTCTTTTAGGTTTAAGTTTGCTGTTGCAATATTTTCAAGCATGCGAATAAACTCGCCGCCTGTTTCGTTGCCTGTTACATGTACAGCAACTTCCTCGGTTGCATTTAATTCAGCAGAGGTAGCAAAGTCCCTAAATTGAGAATCACGTTCTGGGATACATCGCATTGTTGCTGTTCCATCTTCGTTGCTTCTTGTCGAAAGAGATAGCAATTCAACGTCAGCTGTCCTGAGTCGATTGGCAAAATTTAATAGAGTGCCGAGTTTATCAGATAGAATGAAGTTATAAACGGTACATTGGCTTGCGTGTTGCATATTGGGATAGGTTACCCGCAGTTGCCCCAAGCGGCAATGATTGTCAGTAAATCGGGAGTGTCGACGACGCCATTTCCATCGAGGTCTAGCGCTGGGTCATTTGAGCCCCAAGCGCCAACGATAGATAGCAAATCATTCACATCTACCACGCCATTTGAATCAATATCTGCTGGACACGGTACGTCACAACTTACAGCGTCACATAGAGAAGAATTGCCCTGCCAACTGCCAGCAACAGCAGAACAGTCAGCTTGAGTAAGATCTAAACACCAATCTGTGCCACAGCATGCACCAACAGGTTGGGGGCAATTAGCTGTTGCGCAAGATGTTCCATCGCCTTGAAAGGTGCCATCAATTACTTGACAATCAGCAATCGCGATAGGACCAATACATGCTCCGTTAGCAAGACAGCACGCACCAACGGGGAAGCAAGTTGTTGACGCACAGGTAGTACCTTCACCCATGTGCATCCCCCCTACAACATTGCAATTGTTCAAATCGAAATTAACGCAATTCCCTGTAGATTCTAAGCAACAAGCTCCAATGCCCGAACCGCAAACATATGTTGCACAGGATGTTCCTTGGCTTTGCGAGATGCCTCCAAAGATGTCACAATCTCCAGGAGATAAATCTTGACAAGTTGTATCTGAAAAACAACAAGCTGCAGGCGCTACTGAGCAATTTACAGGTGTGTATGCAGAGCGAATAACCCAGTCGCCACTTGGCGTACAAAGAGAAGGAAATTGTTGAAATGTCATCCAGCCAGCACCGCAAATACACCACGGTCCATCAATTGCGTCAATCCAATTTTCATTTGGAAACTGAAGACCACCAATATCAGTACACGGGAAAGCATTTCTGTTTTGATCTGGCGCAGAAAGGCACGGGCTACCAGGGGTATTGTGTTGGTCTATTCTAAATGCAACGGTATAGGAATTAAGTCCACTGTCGTTATAGATGTATATTTGTTCTGGATCGCCCGGATCAACAGAGACGGACACAATTATGCCATTTGTTCCAGGAGGCATTATTAAGTGTGGAATTATGATATCGTCGCTTGAAAAACTTGCGACTTGAATACCGTCTGTTGGAGTGCCATCCCAAATGGTAACACTCCAGTGGGTTGTTGTTGAAATGATGGCATTGCTCGTTGCAAAAAGAGCTTCCATTACGTCGACCTTGATCGGAAAATTTGAAGACGGCACACTGAACGTTGCGCCAAATGATTCGCCTTCAGCGAAGCCTGCTTGCAATATATACGTGCCATTGCCAAAGTCACTATCAGTAAGGGCAACTAATTCTTGTGGGCATTCTGAACCAACAGATCGTTGGTGTACTTTTGATGTTACTTGCTTAAAAGTAGCATTGAGAGTTTTTGGTGTTTGGATGGTAATCGCAACTGGATCTAATCGACCATCGCCAAATGCTGCAATAGGTACGAGTGCTACAAGGATAGAAGTAAAAACAGCATTGAAATACATAAAAAAACTTTCTCCCCCTTCCATGTACCTTTTAATCATGCTGTAAAACCCGACTTATGTCAAGAACAAAAGTGGATTTTCTTTCAGATAGCAGCTTTAATGGCGCTAATTAGGGACTTTGGTTCTGGCAATCTTCCCTGACCGATTGTTTTGCACGCTTGCCATCCTTCTTCTGATTCGAGAATGCTGAATGTATCTGCGGCAAGTGTGGTTAAATTACGTTGTGTTGCGGGTTGGCTCAACATTGTCGTATTCATAGCAGGAGCAAGAATAACTGGCGTTGTAGATCGGTCTATTGCTGATGCAACAAGACTGACAGCGTCATCGGTTAGCCCGTATGCTAGTTTAGCGAGCATATGCATCGTGCAAGGCGCAATGAGCATTACATCTGCTTTCTTGGCAATTCGAATATGTTGCGGATCGTGTCCTTCAACGAAAGACCATTGCGTGTCATACACAGCATTTCCCGAGAGCGATGAAAATGTGAGTGGCGAAATAAATTTCGTCGCAGCACTTGTCATTAACACTTGAACGTTTGAGCCCGATTGCACAAGATTGCTGACAACTTCAGCAACCTTATAACAGGCAATCCCCCCCGTTATTCCGACAACTATTTCTTTTCCATCAAGAGATGGATCGATAGGCATTGTATCAAGAACCTATTGCGCTCTTGAATTCATAGCCTGACTCAGCGTAATCAGCGGTAATTTTATCTTCCATGATTTCTGCGATAACAACTTCTAAGTCAGTTCGACCGTTACGATCAACAAGTGGTCGTGAACCATCAATCATAATTTCACGTAAACGGTGTTGGATAAGCGCAGTTACTTTAAACCTACCGCCACACTTATTTACAATTTCATCACTTCGAAGGGCTTCAATCATTGGTGTAATCTCCTAAAACCAGACATTTATGCCATCCATTGACATAATGTAAGGTCGAATTATAGATTATACCGAATAACTCGCACTTTGTCACTTTCTTGCTATGGCAGTGTTTGTTACACTTCTCGATTCAGCCTTGTTAAAAGTCACCTTGAGAGATGAAACACCTATTAATCCCCTACCTTCGAAAATTTGGCTTACACCTCGGATTTGAGCGTGATTGGTATCTGTACCTTGCTGCGGCTGTAATTGGGGTTTTCATGGGGCTTGCAGCGGTAGGATTTATCTTACCTCTTCGGGAATCAGAGCATATTGCTGAAATGATGCAGGGAAGGGACTACTTATGGTTGCTTATTCTGCTTGGCCCTGCTGTTGGCGGTCTTGTTACAGGCATCCTCATCGCAATTTTAAAACACGAGGGTATTGGACCAGGTGTGACGTCGGTTATTTATGCAGTACAACGACGCAAAGGAAAATTATCTTGGAAAATTGGAGTCCGCAAATGGTTGGCTTCAACAGCGACAATTGCATCAGGTGGCTCAGCTGGTGCAGAAGGTCCAATAGTAACCATAGGTGCAGTTGTCGGATCGAACATTGCTAAGTTACTTGGGACAGGATCCCAGCACACAGGCACCCTATTGGGTTGTGGTGCAGCTGCAGGACTTGCATCTGTATTCAATGCACCTATTGCGGGCATTTTCTTTGTCATGGAAATTTTACTTCGTGATTTTTCATTAAAAACATTTACCCCAATCGTGATAGCAGCGGTAGTTTCCTCTGCTACTACGCAGGGAATTTTAGGGGATGCTGCACTCTTTCAAGTTGGAGAAGGATTCTTTCGAGATGGACTTGCTTTTAGCGTTTCGCAAATTCCAACATATTTATTACTCGGTCTAGTTTGCGGTTTACTTGGTGCCGCGTTCGTAAAAGCGCTTGATTATTCTGAACGCTTTTTTGTCGCAACTAAACTTCCGCTAGTAGCAAGGCCGATGTTCGGCGCATTGCTTCTAGGTATTCTTGGGATTACTATCTATCTGATAACAAACGGCGATTCAGTACCTATGTTTTATGGCAACGGCTATCCAATGATTGGGTCGTTTATAAATCCCAACAATTATTTTAGTGATGCAGATAGTTTGGTTTTACGCGAAGCAGTGCCATTTATTTTCGTTCTAGCCGGACTTGCGTTCATTAAACTAATTGCAACTAGTATCACCGTGGGATCTGGTGGCGCGGGTGGTTTATTCGCGCCCTCGCTCTTTATTGGCGCTGCAACAGGTGGATGTATTGGCTATGCAGTACATTATTTAGGTTGGTTCCCAAACACTTCTCCTGCGTACTTTGCACTCGTAGGGATGGCTGCAATGGTCGCAGCGACAACGCACGCTCCACTGACAGCAATATTAATCGTATATGAAGTAACGCAAAGTTATGATGTTATTTTGCCACTTATGTTTGCAGCAGTTGTGAGCACCGTTGTGGCACGATACATCTGCCGTGATAGTGTGTACACATTTAAGTTAACACGTCTTGGAGTTAGAATGGGCGCGCTAAGTGATTTAACTATTCTTCGACGTTTAACGCCTGAAGATATTGAATTAGAAAAAGCAGTTATCGTAAAGCGTAGCGATTCCGCTCAGCGACTAGTTGAATTGATGGAAACGGATGGCACCTCAGATTTTGTTGTGACTGATGATTTTGGTAAATATTGTGGAATGGTAACCTCGTCTGATTTACGAGATGCTCTGGTGTATAGAGAATCAATTCCTCTGCTGCAAGTTTCTGAATTACAACGTTCTGAATTACCAACCATTGGTTTGGAAGAAACACTCGATCTCGTTCTTGACAAATTCTCCCGTAGTGATGTTCAAGCATTAGTTCTTCTGACAAACTCTGGTGATATTTCTGGTTTAATCACACGCGCTAGATTAATGAAGCGATATCAACAAGCAATCAATGAGGATGTCAATTAATGTTATTCTCTCGAAAAGCACGATTGACTAAAAAGAATGATTTTGCTCGAATGTTTTCTGAAGGTACTAGAAAAAAATCAGGTCCTCTTCTTGTATACAGAAGAGAAAACGAATTGGACCGCGCTCGCCTTGGATTATCTGTTCCGAAACGAGTAGGAAACGCAGTAGTTAGAAATTTGATAAAACGTCGATGTCGGGAAGCATTTCGCGCTCTTCAGTATGATTTGCAAGGAGTAGATATTATGCTAACAGTACGTTCCCATCCGCCGTTGCCAATGGAATCGTACAAAAAACTAATTGTGGACGGAATTACAAAGTGAAAAGCAATCCTTCTTTGCTTGCAAAAGTATGCATCATGTTTGTAAAACTATACCAAGTGACACTACGCCCAATTATGGGGGGCCATTGCAGATTCCAACCGACTTGTTCTGATTATGCCATCGAAGCACTCTTAATACATGGCGGTATAAAAGGTGGCTGTAAGGCACTTTATAGAATTCTTCGATGTAATCCTTGGGGTGGCTGTGGGTACGATCCTCCGTAAACGGCTATCTGCTATTAGATTTCTTACTTTCGTTCCACAGAATTAATAGCGTTATTTTCAGCATCTTCTTTTGCTTTTGCAGCTTCATTAGACAGTTGTTGTCTCCACGCTTCTAAGCCAGGAGGTTCTGGGAATGCTTCATCGAAAGTTCTGATTTTACTCAGTGGGTTCTTTTCGTATTGCAATTGAAGACGATTGGCAATGCGATCGTAGACGCGTGGCCGGAGTCCTTGCTGGATTGAATCAACCCCGCCCCAAATAGCAATTCGTTCTTCAATTGGAACAGTTGAGTCAATCATCAATTGCTCAAATGTAATTTGAGCACTTGATTCCAATGCACCGATGATATCTTTGATTCTGCCAGTACCGAATTGGGTTGTATAGTCGTTGTACTCGTTTTGTTTAAATTCATTTGTAACGTTGTTAGCAAATTTTAAGGCTTCTTCAAATACATCAGGTCTATTTTGACCAATACCAACTCTGTACGCATATCGAAGTGCAGCCATAACATCACTAATTGCTACTGCTGGTAATCGTTCGTATTCGCCCTTTGCTTGTTGATTTACCCAGACATCAAGAGGCACTTTGTACGCCGAATTTGGAGGGGAAGCACCCTCACCGAAATACGCATCAAGTTTGTCTAGTAAAGTTTGAGCGCGTACTGTTTCGCCTTGACGATACCATTCCCTTACAGCGGAGCCTAAGAAATTTCTAAGGAATGTAGTAAAGGTATCACTGCCTGCACCGCGAACAAAATAGTGCTTTTTGTAAAGTTCATTCCAAAGCCCATCACGTTCATCGTCGCCGACGACGGAATCAATAAACCTTGGATCTGGAAATCTGCCTGGAACTTCTTGAGAAAAAGGGTCGTACGAAATTTTACCTGTACGCGCTAATGCTTGTAGTGCTTGTAGTTGGATTCGGTCAGTATTCAATATTTTGTAAATGTCATTTGCTTTAAGTCGGCCTCTTCCAACATCTGCACCTCGCCGCGCCCAGTAAAAAGCATGCGTTTGTGGGTGTCGCCAATCAAGAGGACCTGCATCCTTCGTGTATTCATACATTAGTTGAGGGTCCATGTTGTATTCGTCTTTTAAAACTTCTTTTCTGAATGTGGCAATTAAAATATGCCAAGCCTTTTTGTACTCTGGATTGGTATATAACTTATCGAGTTGGTTGAAATATGGCGACTGCATTCGCAGTTGATCGAGGAGTCCAAATTCTTTCGCTATTGTTGAATGTGTTGAAATGGTGTCCAGTTGGGAAATATGCGCGAGCATTTCTTCTGGATTTATTTTAGAGTCTTTAGTAATAAAATCAGAATAATCTTTTTCTAAAATAACAAGAAGTTCAGCAAGCTTAGGAACTTCTTTTACCGCTTCTTGTAAATTGCGAGGTGCGTCCGCAATTTCTTTTATCCACGCTATCCGTTCATCCCAATCATCTGGTGGTTCGCCTAATAAATCATGCCATCGTTCTGCTAATTTGCGCTTGTAATACAAGTGCGCATCATCGGAATTGCCATCTAACTTATGCATGAAAAAGAATGCTAATTCTTTATGTAGAACTAAATCATCAGGATTTGCGCGAAGTCCTTTTTCGCGAAGAAGACGGATACCCTCGTTAACCCATTCCCATCGTTCTTCAATTGTATGTGTTGCTACTGAAATGTTGTACGCCATGTTGTGCGCATGAAAAACCCAAACTTGTGGGAATCGTGGTTGTAATTTTGTAATTAATTCAGCGTCTGCCATGACTTCAAAAAAGAGACCATCGCGTTGCATCTGCTGAATTTTAATCCATAAATAATCAACTAGAAGACCGCGAAGTGCGCCGATCGACATACCAACCGTGTTAATCCAACTTGGAGCACCTTCAACAATATTGTTGGTGTATCTAAGGGTGCTGTCTTCAGCATCTTCAAGAATAGACGGCAACATATAGCCACCAGTAGTAATGCTTGTAACTGCAACTACTGTACATATGCCTTGAATGATTCGGTCGTTTTTCATTTGTTTACAAAGTAACTATTGTTCAACCACTTCCACTATAAATTGCTAATTGTCGTTTTCGTAAGACTAATGTCCCAATTCCAAGGGCTAAGCATGTCCACGCAAGGCCGATGGTGACAAATCCTTTAAAGACGGAACCCCATGATACGAGCATGCCATCAATCAAATCATCGGTAGGACGTTGGGCTCCAAAGCCTTCAAGAAGATACACCATTGCAGTAGCAATCCATCGTATAAAGTTCTCAAAGCCCCATTGAATGATATGAGCGATGTTGCCCCAATCTACTGCTTCTGTAGGAGGAGGAACATAGGCTTGTAATGAACTTGATAAGTACGGCGCTATAGTTCCTGTAGCGAAAACTGTTAACGTAATCATGCAAGCAACTGGAAAACTTAAAAAAGTCGAGGCAGCAAGAGCAAGTGCTGCAAGGAATGCTAATTTAATCCAAAGAACGAGCATCGTTCTAAAGAAATTGCTTTCAAAATCTCCAACACGATATCGTATTTCAACCCCACCCTTATCGAAACTCATAGCACCCCTACCTCTATTTTCTGGCGGTGGGTCAAACAAATTATATACAGAGATTGAAATTTCTCCATTTTTATTTATCATGTTCGCAGGAATCATTGTTACATGCGTCATCGTAGGTATATAGGTTACGATGTGACTTGTTGCGGGATCGTCGTTGTAAATTAAACCAGCACTATATGTTTCATGTTCATCTGATTGACCGATGTGAAAACGATATTTAAATGCGAGCGGTGAACCTAACTTTTTAGCATGCGACAAGCCTGTAAAACGATATGTTTGTGAGAATGCTTGGCCTTCACGTTTGGGTGGAATTGAGCGTTGTTGAGCAAGGAATTGTTCTTGAACATCATTTCGTAATTTTTTGCGTAATCGTAATTGGATTTCTTCTTCGTCGCGTAGGTCGGGGTCTGCGTCGATGAGCTCGTCAACTCTAGCTGATATTTGTTCATTTGTCAGTGTTTCAAAAACAGGCAATGCTTCTGCTCTTGCTGTTAATATTTCTTCTTCAACAGACAAACGATCTAAGTCGCCCTGCAAACCAGTAGCAACCGTCTCCGTTCTAAGATATTGCAAGTAGAAAAAGACTGAGATTCCCGCGACCGTCAGTATTGCAAAATTCAAAGAAACAACTCCAAGCCATTTGCCAAACAGGTATCCCATTTTACTTACTGGCTTTGTTAGAATTTGCCAAATTTGTCTATCTCGAATTTCAAATGCGATCGTAGCACAACCAAGAAAGACTGTTAAGAACGCAGCAATTGTAAAAGTCGTGCCTAAACTTCTACTTAAAAATGTTTGCACTCTGTGCCGAAGTGGTGATTCAGGATCAAGCATGAGTGGAACCAATGGCAGGAAAATGAGGAGCAAGGTTACAAAGGCGATCGATAATCTTGTCCTCGTAGCCTCAAGAAGCACACCACGAGCTAACGCTGGAACTTGCCTTGGAGAACTGAATAAGAGTTTCAGTAGAGTAATAATGACTGAATAACTGAAAGCAAGAATGCACATACCGATGATTGCCGTTGCAGCAAGTGGCGCTTCTGCCCACGAAAAGACAAGCCAACCAATTGTTGCAATAGTCGCTGTGTATAGAAGGGGAAGAAGTAATCCCGTCCAAATTGCGAAACCAAGAAAGAAGATCGAAATTGCACCGATACCCCACGTGAACATTGGATTTTGAAGAAGCCACACAGGAACATTCTGTGGAAACTCTTTTTGGAGAATTATCGATGTAACACCAGAAGGATCAATAACAATTTCATTTTCATCAAGGATTCCAAAACCTACTAGTCGCACATCCCCGTATGAAACTCCAGACAATTGTACAAAACCTGTTTCTTCAATTTCTTCAGCAACGATTCTCTGGTCTGCCCCAGTGAGCACGCTGTACAACTCAGAACGCAATCCATGGATTTTATAACTTGAAAGTAATGTTGGAATGAGTAGGGCAGATATGATTGCAAAAAGCAAAATCGAAAATAAAATCCGTGGCCATTTTTTTTGTTGCCAGCAATGCAATCTGTGATGAAGTGAAAAGAGTAGCTTCACTTTGTTTGTTCTTCATCTTCATTCGATAATAGACCTTCGATTACTGATGCGTCAGCTTCAGTTTCTGTAGTCGAAGAAGTAATTGCATTCTCTTTCGAAAGAGTTGGTTCAGATGTAGTATTTAGCAACGAGTCTAAAACAGCATCGTCTTGACTTGTTGTATCGTTGACTTCATCTTTTTCTTGTGTTGCTAATTGTTCTGCATCTTGGCTGTCGATGAGTTTGTCGATTAATACATCACCCTCTTCATCTCCTCGAAGGAAGGCTGCAGTACTACCGGCATTGGCGCCACTTGTTGCAATTTTGTTTTCTCTCGCCTTGTCTACAATTTGAATAAAGAAGGCCTCGAGGTTTTGTCTTGGTTGTGTGACAGTTTCGATAGCAGAATTTTCGTTTGTTTCGAGGATTTTTTCGATTTGTTGAATCGTTCCATCGTTTTTAATTCTAGGTACCTTAATAATAGTGTGATTAGAATCAACAAGAAGTTCATCAGCGGTGCCTTCAGCATGAATTTTGCCACCGTACAAAATAGTCATACGGTCGCAGACATCCTCTACATCTGAAAGCAAATGAGAACTAAGTAAAATTGTTTTGCCACGGCGTTTGAGTTCAATGAGCAAGTCTTTTACTTGTCGAGTACCAATTGGGTCAAGCCCACTTGTTGGTTCGTCAAGAATTAAAAATTCTGGGTCATTTATTAATGCTTGCGCGAGGCCAATTCTACGCATCATGCCTTTTGAAAATTCCCCTACATGACGGTGGGCGACTTGTGACAGACCAACCATTTCTAATAGTTCAGATGAACGACGTTGACGAGTTTTCTTATCTAGACCATATAAGCGCCCATAGTAATCGAGTGTTTCTAGCGAGTTTAAGTAGGGGTAAAGATATGATTCTTCAGGAAGAAATCCGATGTATTTTTTTGAAAATACATCGTGTGGATCTCTTCCAAATACAGTCAATCGACCGCGAGTGGTGTTCAGCAGCCCTAAAATTAATTTAATTGTGGTGCTTTTTCCAGAACCTTTTGGACCAAGCAATCCGAATAC
>JABIWU010000081.1 GCA_018701395.1 Phycisphaerae bacterium
AAGCACGCAGATGAAGATGATCGAATTTGCATTCTCGAAAATTTTGAATGCCCAGATGACTGGGCTGGCAAGTGCAATGCCGCTCGGAAGGGGGCAGCTCTCGCTACCGGCGATTGGTTGCTGTTTACAGATGCGGACACACAATTTCATAAAGAACTTGTTCGTTGCGCAATCGCATCAGCCATAAAAAGAGGCGCCGCTTTACTGAGTATTTTAAGTTCATTGACAATTACGAAAAACTTTGAACGCATTGTCCAGCCAATTGCAAGCACATTTCTTGTACGGCAATTTCCTGTTGATCGAGTAAATCGCGAAGAAAGGTCAAGACCGTTTGCAAACGGACAATTTTTATTATTTTCTCGGAAAGTATACGAAGCTATTGATGGGCACAATGCAGTTAAAGACGACCTTCTAGAAGACATTGCATTCGCGAAATATATTGTAAGGAAGGGGCATGGCAAGGTGCAATTGTTGTATGCGGATGGAATGTTGAAATGTTCAATGTACCCAACCTTTTCCGCATTTCAATCGGGTTGGAGACGGATATATATAGAAGCAGCAGGCAGAAGAATTAAAAACTTAAAGCAGAGTGCGATATTAGCACTGGTTGTTGGCGTTTTATTTCCACTTGCAGGCGTCGCGGGCATCTGTGTCGGAGCACAAGCATCTCCAACGCTATTTTGGACAGCTGTCGCTTCTCTTGTTTTTGCAATTATTGTCATAGTTTGGCTGTATAGAATTAATAATGCATCGATGGCGTACGCAATTTTTGCGCCTATAGGTGCGGTCGTTGTAGCGAAAATATTTTTTGACGCAGCTTCAATGTTAAAAAACAAAACTCCAATTTGTTGGGGCGGACGAGAATATATATTGGAAGCAAGAAAATGAAAATTTTACTAACAAACGACGACGGCATTAGAGCGCCAGGAATCATCGCTTTGCATAAAGCCCTCTCTGGTCTTGGCGAATTAGTTGTGTTTGCGCCCGAAACCGTTCAGTCCGCTACGAGCCATGGCATTACCTACTCGACACCTCTCATGACTCAAACAGTTCAAGTAACAGATGACATGTCTGGCGTAGCGGTAGATGGTCGTCCTGCAGACTGCGTAAAACTTGCGATGCGTGCATTGTGGGAAGAACAATTTGGTGAAGGTTCTAAACCAGATTTGACTATTAGTGGAATGAATAGTGGTTCTAATGTCGGCATTAACATTATTTATTCTGGCACAGTTGCCGCTGCAATTGAATCTGCATTCCTTGGCGTTCCTTCAATTGCAGTTAGTTTACACTTGTCGAACAGGGCAAAGACTTGTTACGACCGCGCCGCAGAAATTGCCCGAGTTGTCATTGATAAAGTATTAGAAAATAAACTCGAGTCAAGTGAAGTTATCAACATCAATGTTCCAACGTGTGAAACTCCAGACCGAAAAATGCCAGAAATTAAAGTGGTAGATATGAATGCCGCAGGCGATTTGGGTTTTTATGATAAACGCGAATCGCCAGATGGTAGAGTCTATTTCTGGGCAGCGGGCGACGGGATGTCTTTCGCTCACACTTCAGAAGGCAGCGACGTAGAAGCCCTCAAACAAGGACATGCGACTGTGACACCATTGGATTATGTTCTAACGCATACGAGTCGTATGGAATTATGGCGCGACCGAGTTCAGTCTTAAGTTAACGGAACAAAATATTGATGGTGATGGTGATAGTTTCGTCGCCAACAAGCGCGTCGATTTTTTCGCCAGACGCACGCCAGCGATATAAACTTGATTCGATGGTTCTATCAATGGAAAAACTTCCTGTACTCATGCGGATGACTACGTTTGCTGGTTTTCCATGTTTGTTGATAATTAAATCAGCACCAAGGTTTCCCGCAATGTTTGAAACAGTTTGGTTTGCAGTAAAGGAAGGTCGTTTTGGTCGGAGAACTATTCCATTTGCAGCAAGTGGTTTGCCTAGTTTCCATTGTTCTGGCGAAATCTGAATCACAGAAGTCGCTTCTGAATCTCGGTCAGAAGGATTGTTATGTGGCTCTGCCGGCTCCATTGGCTCCGTTGGTTCGACAGGAACGGCTGGCTTCACTTCCTCTTCAAGAACAATTTCTTCTTGACCCTGGGCTAGTTGACCAGACATTTCAATTTCTTGTTGTTTTTCTGGTTTATTTTTTGATTTAGAAAATGGAAAATTATGTAATGAATCTAGATATTGGTCTACCGTTTTTTTGTCTGGGTTTGGTTCTTGCTTTACTTGCTCTTGTACAGGGGCAGAAGAAGACACTGGCTCATTCGTTTCCATTTCTGCTTGTTCAACTTCTGAAAATCGGGCTCGTTGTTCTTTGTACTCATCGTACCCAATCCAAGTGAGCGTTGAAGTTGTCGAATTGTCAATCCCAAGTTCAATTTCGGGTTCATCTAACTTTGGCGTTTCAAGGTGCGTAGCTTTTGTTGTTGGAGAATGTGCAAGTGATTCAGAAGCTGAAACTATTGGCAACAGTAGAGCGTGAATTCCTACAGACACACCAATGGACAATGCAATGACAAGGGAATCATTCTTCATTAGTTTCCCTTTGTGGTTGCGGCGCACCGACTAAAAATATTTCAAGTCCCGCATCTCGCAGTTGATCCCACGTTCCCGTAAGAAGGGGTCCGCGGTCAACTATTGCTTCGCCATCTTCAACGACAAGATAAACCGCAGATTCTGGAGAACCCTCACGTTGTTGAGCGACAACTGTTGCAACATCAGAAAGTTGCACAATATTCTGGCCAACATAAATATTTCCGTCGACTGCGATGGTGACAGAAATTGTTTGCCGTGGTTCTGCAGCCGTACCAGAGACGTACGATTCCAGTGGAACTGGCAAAATTTCCGCTCGAACCATGAGTACCATTGCATAGATAAAAAAGGTCAACAACAAAAAGACAACATCGATGAGTGGCATCATCTCGATTCGAGCGTCGTATTCTGTGCGACGAATAGGTCGCATGCGATTAAGAACCTATTAAAAGAAGTGCTGTTGTTGTGTCTTCGATAAACTCAAAAACTTGATCTAAACCGGTTGCGAGCATGGTTGACCATATGGAATCGGAAATATTACAGATTACCATTCGCTTGTCTTTGGTTTCAAGTAATTTTTTGATTTCGATTAACGCACCGAGGTTCGATGAGTTAAGTGTTGAAACGTTTTGTAAATCAATGATTACATTTGAAAATGTTTCATTCTCGCTTTGCAACTTTAAAATGAGAGAGTCTGTATCTTCCGAAAAATCTGGCTCGTTTAGCAGTTCCAGAATTAGTATGTTGTCATCCCATTGGTTTAAAGTCATGGAGTAGAGGATACCGTATCTTCGATGCCTTCGACTTTCGCTGCAGCAATTAGTCGATCGCCATCTTTCAAATTAACCACACGTACGCCCTTGGTATTTCTACCAATAGTTCGAATATCGCTTGCTGAAATGCGAACCAACATGCCATTAGCGGTGATAAACATCAAACTATCGTAGTCTCGGACGGCGCGAATATCAGCAACAAGGCCGTTACGACCACCTGTTTGAATGTCTCGTCTTCCTTTACCGCCGCGAGATTGTGCTCTTGTGGAACCATCTTCACTGTGGACTAAGTATTCGAGCATTGGCGTTCGTTTGCCGAAACCATTTTCGGTCATTGTCATCAAATCGGCATCGTCTTCTGCAAGAACGCAACCAACGACTCGGTCGTTTGCACCGAGAGAAATACCTTTTACTCCAGCTGCTGTACGGCCCATAAGTCGAGCATCTGTTTCTAAGAAACGAATCGACATCCCGGTTGATGTTCCAAGCAGAAAATGATTCTCGCCGTCGGTTTTAATTACATCAACAAGAGAATCGCCATCATTGAGTTTGATTGCGTTTATGCCACCACGATTTACATTTCTGTATTCTGTAACTGCGGTGCGTTTTACTTTGCCTTTGGAAGTTGCAAAAACAAGATTGTCTTGGCAGTTTTCGAAATCTTTGATATTTCTGAAGGTGACGATGTTTTCGCCTTCTTTTAGTTTCAGAAGGTTTACGATTGCGCGACCTTTACTTGTTCTGGTTGCTTCTGGAATTTGGTAAACCTTGATTTGGAATACTCGTCCTGTGTCTGTAAAGCAGAGAAGGTCATCGTGTGTTGAAGCAACGAAGATGTGTTCGATAAAGTCGCCGTCTTTAGTCTCGCCACCCTTAATGCCTCGACCGCCTCTTCCTTGTTCTCGGAAGGTGTCGATTGGTAATCGTTTTACGTAGCCATGATGTGAAATGGTTACACAGACTTCATGTTCTGGGATAAGCGCTCCATAATCATAATCATCGTCTTCGCCATCGATAAACCCAGTTAGTCGGTCTGTAGCGAATTTTTCTTTCAACTCTACACAATCATCTCGGATCATGCCAAGTATGCGCTGTTCATCAGCAAGAATTGCTTCATAGCCGTCAATTTTCTCTAGCAATTCTGCATACTCGCCGGTGAGTTTTTCAATTTCCAAACCAACAAGTTGAATTAATCGCAATGCGCCAATTGAGTCCGCCTGCAAACGAGAAAGTAAAACACCATCTTTTGCTTTTTCAATTAGTCGAGTAGAAATGAACTTTGCGTATTCATGGTTTTTAGGCACGCAGAAATTACGCAACATTAATGTATCAATTGCTTCTTCGCGAGTTCTGCTTGCTCGGATGAGTGCGATTACTTCATCAATATCACAGACAGCATAAATTAATCCTTCAAGGCGATGTGCCGCTTTCGCCGCCTCGCGTAGAAGGTGCTCTGTTCTCCTGCGGATTACAACTTGGCGATGTTCAATCCAGCAATCGATAAGACTTCGAATTCCAAGTGTTTGTGGACGGCCTTTAACAAGCGCAATGTTGATTACAGAAACAGTGGATTGCAATGGGGTGAATTTGTACAGTTGCCGTTCAACAACGTCTGGGTCTGCACCTCGTTTTAGGTAAACAACAATTCGAGTTCGCCATTTTTTGCCCGAGAAGTTTTTAATATCTGAAATATCAGGAATCCGTCCATTTTTTGCACAGTCAACAATTTTCTCAATTAAATTGTTTTGCACAAGTTGGTATGGAATTTCATCGATGACAATAGCTTCACGCTTTCCGATGGTTTCGTGATGTACCCGGCCACGGACTCGAAGTTTGCCACGACCTGTGGAATACGCTTCTGCAAGTCCTTGCTTGCCAACAACAAGCCCGCCTGTTGGGAAGTCTGGTCCTGGTACTATTTCAAGTAAGTCTGCAAGGTCAAGATTTGGGTTGTCAATAATTGCGATTATTGCTTCACAAATTTCGCCAACATTATGCGGTGGCATTGAACATGACATTCCAACAGCAATGCCACTTGAACCATTTACAAGTAAGTTTGGAAAACGACCAGGAAGAACGGTTGGCTCTTGTCTCGTTTCGTCGTAGTTTGGTTTGAAATCTACTGTGTCTAATTTTATGTCATCTAGCATTGCAACAGCAGCGTGTGTCATGCGCGCTTCGGTGTACCGCATTGCGGCCGGCGGGTCGCCATCAATTGAACCAAAGTTGCCTTGCTTATCAACAAGCATGACCCGCATTTTCCAATTTTGAGCCATGTTGACCAATGTTGGATAAATAACGGATTCGCCGTGCGGGTGGTAGTTACCAGAAGTATCGCCTGCGATTTTTGCACACTTACGATGCTTACGACCAGGCGAAAGATTTAGGTCGTGCATCGCAACAAGAATTCTTCGTTGCGAAGGTTTTAGGCCATCACGAACATCAGGCAAGGCACGATCCATAATAGTCGACATTGCATATGTCAAATAACTATCGTGTAGTTCACGCTCAATTAGTTGGTCAACAACATTGCCAATGTTGCTAAAAGATTCGTTACTTTGCTCTTCGAGATTCTGTTCTGGTGTATCGCTCATAGTGTCTTTTCTAGAGCGCATATTGTACCAGAATGCACCACCAAACAGTGCTTACGATTCACTTGTAGAAGACGCTTTTAAGAGCAGTAAATATTCGCAATTCCCACTCCCTTTTTTGCTCGATTTTTTCCCCCGAATTGGGGAAAGAGTTTCGCCAAGAATATCGAGCGACATCTCTTGGCAGATCGTTTTTACTCGTGTAATCACACGTTTTATCGATTCTTTCGAGAGTCCTTCCCCCACACTTTCAGTCGCCTTTTCTTCTTTTGTCAGTTCATAATGTGGTTTAATTAAAGTGATAATGTGTCCACCATGTATCCACTGTAGACCTGCTGGTAACGCGAGTTTTTGCGGGGTCCAGCCAAGGTCAATGACGACAAGGTCAACGGGTTCTGTTGGACTGAAATGAAGGGCGTTTGTTCGCTCTAATGTAGTAACTCGATCATCACTTCGTAGTTTCCATTCAAGCGTGCCGTACCCAGTATCAACTGCATGAACATGTTCCGCACCCCGTTGCAATAAACAATCTGTAAAGCCGCC
>JABIWU010000082.1 GCA_018701395.1 Phycisphaerae bacterium
ATTCCTGAACTTTCAGATTTTGACCTAAGCGATGAAAATGTATCACTTGGCTATTTTAAAATTGGAGATCAAGCATCAAGCAGTGGGATTGATTTGTTGACACCAAAGCCAGAACTGAGCGACGATCTTAGCGATTTTATCGATACTACAATTTTGTCAATCATTTCAAATAAATTTAGTGATACGCCAGCAGTGCCAGCGCCAAAATTTAATGAACAATTTTCATGGGTTTGCCAAGACAACAGCGTTGTTGAAGAATCGAGCGATACTACCTATGGCTGAGTTCAATAGAGTTGAAATAATTCAAGCGCTTGCTGGTTCTGGGAAAACACAAGAACTTGCCTATCGCTTTTTACGTCTCCTAATGGCAGAGGGTGGAGATGGCGAAAAAATCGATCCTAAATCTATTCTTGCAACAACGTTTAGCCGAAAAGCAGCGGGTGAAATTCGAGATCGTATTATTGAAATGCTCTCACAAGCAATTTTAGATGAGGTAGCGTTTGCGAGATTAATGCTTGGTGTACCTGAAATTAAATCACAACAGGATTGTTACGAGCTATTGAAAACAGTTGTTTCATCCATCCACAAATTAAACATTGGAACAATAGATAGTTTCTTTGTGAAAACCGCTTTGGCGTTTTCAGACACTTTAGAGTTTACTCCTGGTTGGTCAATTCTAGATGAAGTGCACAAAGACAAAGTTTTTGCCCATGCGGTATCTATGCTGACAAGTGGCTCTGGAACAGCAAAGCAGTTGGCGGACGTACTCCGTTTTTCAAAATCAGGTGCAAAAGTTCCAATTTTTGGAACAATCGAAGGTATTCAAAACAGCGCATTTATTGCAGCGCGAGGCACCGATGAATCTGTGTGGGTTTGGGGTGAAGAGCAACCAACACTTTCGAGTGAAGAGTTGGAAGAAGCAATACAAGATTTCGAAAACGTAACTCCTGAGCCGAAGTCTCATCAAAAAGCAATGAACACGGCAGTTTTAGTAATTCGAGCGGGTGAATGGAAAAAGTTTTTAGTAGGGGGGATTGCCCCAAAGATAATTGATGGTTCTCTAACGTACATGACCAAATCTCAAATTGAAGACAAAGTAGTCGCTGTGTATAAACCATTGATACAACAGGCATTTTCAGTGATGGTTACCAGAATCCTCTTGAAAAATAAAAATACATTTGCACTTATGCATGCACTAAATGGTTGTTTACAAGAAGCAAAAAATCACCACGGTTTGTATTCATTTGATGACGTTACATATCAGTTGAGTAATAGCGACGTTCTAGATATCGACCAATTGTTAGAGTTGCAATTCCGCATGGATGGTTCAATCGACCATTTACTAATAGACGAATTCCAAGATACATCATTAACACAGTGGAAAGTGCTTGAGCCGATTGTTCAAGAAATAAATCAATCGCAAGATTCAAGAACATTATTTTTTGTCGGCGATGTAAAGCAGAGTTTATATGGGTTCAGGGGTGGAGAGCCAGCGCTACTGCGTGGTCTTGAATCAGTTCTAGTTGAACCAAATACAAAACGCCTGGAGGCAAGTTGGAGGTGCACACCACCTGTTCTTGATTTAGTAAATACCATTTTTGAAAATGCTACAAGTTCTGACATGTTAAATTCTCATTCGCCTGACGCTGTGACAACTTGGATGAACGACTTTTTGCCTCACATTTCTGCAAAACCGACCGCGCTATTGAAGGGTTACGCTGACATACAAACTGCTGGCGAAGCTTCTGGCAATAATACCTTGCAGCCGTCTATTGACAAAGTTGTTGAAATTGCTTCGTCAATTTATGAAAAAGCACCTATGGCATCCATTGGAATTTTAGTTCGAAGTAATACAAAGCAACAAATTCAACGTATTGTGCATGCGTTACGAACGAACGATGTGTTTGTTCCAGCATCAGAGTTTGGCGGAAATCCGTTGACGGATTCACCCGCCGTTACAGTGATTCTTTCAGCCTTGTTAATGGCGGATGATCAATGTAATTCAGTACACACATTTCAAGTTGGAACTTCTCCGCTGGGCGATTATTTGGGAATTCAATATCCAGCACGTGAAGAAAATGTACATGCCATCAGCAAAGAGATACGAAGAAAACTTTTAAGAGGCGGGTACGCAAAACTTATTCTCGAATATGCAGAACAACTTGTTGAGCAAATTGATGAACGAGATCGACTACGTTTGTGGCAACTTGTAGAATTTGCAGAATCAAACGCAGCAAATACCACGCTAAGACCATCCGAATTTGTCCGTTTAGTAAGAGAGTCGCCAGTTTCAGACCCAGCTTCTTCACAAGTGCAAGTTATGACAGTGCATAAATCGAAAGGGCTCTCATTTGATGCTGTAATTGTCTGTGATTTAGACAGGGCTATTTGGAAATCGCCCGACTTGATGGAATCCCACGAAGACCCCTGCAAAGATGCCAACTTGGTTGGAATGTATGCGGCTGATTACCTCGATGATGCTATTCCTGAATATGCAAAAATGCGGAAGGAAACATGCCGAGGTCAAGTAAATGATGCACTTTGTCTTTTATATGTCGCAATGACAAGAGCAAAACGCGCACTGCATCTGATTTTGCCGAGTCGCCCAACTGCAAATCAGTACTATAAAAAAATTGATGGTCTTTTGTTACAAATTCTAGGTGCAGAAAAAGATCAAGAGCCACATAAAAAAGTGTGGGTTGCAAATGGTAGCGACGAGACTTGGGTGGATGATTTTAAAGGGAGCCTACCGGTCGAAACGCATTCAATTGCTCCATTTGTTATTAACCCCCCAACCGAAAAACTATCTTTTGGTCGTGGAATAGCAACGGCGTCTCCATCAAGTTTAGAAGGGGGAGGCAAAACAAAAGTTAGCGAACGATTTGCAGGCGGTACAAATGTCGCGTTTGACAGAGGGACAATCTTCCATAAATGGGTGGAAGATATTGAGTGGTTTGATGGAAATATCCCAAGTGTTGATGCTTTGATTGATTCTGCACCGGTGCAAGAAGCTAGCCGGTTAGATGACGAGGTACTAAAGAAGATCGCATCAGACTGCCATAGCGCATTGCAGAAAAACGAATTGCAAAAACTTTTAACAAAAGAAAATGGTAATGTCTGCGTGTACCTCGAACAAGATTTTATGCTGAGAGTTGAAAAGGGGACCAGTTTCGCAGAAGTAATCATGCAGGAGCCAACAGATATTCGCGGTTCAATTGATCGGCTTGTCGTTCATAGCGATGAGCATGGCAAAGTAATTCGCGCTGAAGTAATCGATTGGAAATCAGATGTTTTCGAGAATGAGACCATTGAGCAAAAGATAGAGCACTATGCTCCTCAACTGGCAACCTACCGGCTTGCTGCTGCAAAATTACTAAATATTCATGTGGAAGACGTAAAGGCAGTATTGGCCTTCCTCATAGAAGAGAAGATTGAGGATATTACGGATAAAGCCTCTGTAGAGTGTCCATAATCAGTGTTTATAAAATTTGGCATAGTTGCCCTTGGATATCGCTTGCAAGAGCACTTGGGGAGTGTTATTCTTACCGCTTTAGTTGAGAATAAGTATCATCTAACCGAGAAAATCCGCTTTAATGACTCTAATTAGCCCAACAATTGAATTTGACTGCATTCCACTTTCTCAGTTGGGCGAGCGGGAGCAAGCGGTTTTGCGCTTGGCTGACTTAGATGTCGATGAACGCGAAGCGCTTGCTTCTATGGGCTTCCATGAAGATGCAACATTCGAACTGTGTCAACAAGGGCAACCGTGCATTGTTCAAGTAGAAGCAACTCGGCTTGGTCTTTCAAGTGAACTTACTAGCCGTATTATGGTTCGACGCTGCTCAGTTTGTAGCTGACGAATTGTTTGATGTCTATTTCCGACTTGCAAACAAAAAAAGACAACTCGGTTTTACTCTTGGGAAATCCAAATGTGGGGAAGACAACGCTTTTTAATCGACTTTGTGGCCTGCGTAGCGCAACTTCAAATTTTCCTGGTAGTACCGTTGAAGCACGCAAAGGGAAAAGTAGTAGAAGTAACTCCACTCTTACCTTTACAGATTTGCCAGGGATATATAGTTTAAATGCAAAAGATGAATTATCAGCGGTCTGCAAAAATTCAATTGATGGCGTGGATGGTGCTCAGCCCGATGCGGTTGTTGTCATTATTGATGCGACAAACTTACGTAGAAACTTAACAATTGTAAATGAAGTTTTACATCACGATATTCCATGTGTAATAGCGTTATCGATGGTAGATATCGCGCAGAAATCTGGCTTAACAATAGATGTAAGTAAGTTTGGCGAAAAACTGGGTTGTGCCGTAGTCGGTGTTCACCCTAGAACTGGCGCAGGCACGAACGAACTGCATGATGCCTTGGTCAATTTGCATAATTCTAAAGTTGCACTTCCAGATGTAAATGAGTTTAAAGCAGTCAATACTTGGGCGAATGAAATCATTGCCTCGAGCGTTGGAGGCGAGCTTGCAACGGGTACATTTACAGATCGTCTTGATCGTGCATTTACACACCCATTTCTTGGGCTCGTAGTTTTTGCCTCAGTGATGACTGGTTTGTTCTGGACGATTTTCACGTTAGCGGCATTCCCAATGGATTTGGTGGACGTAATTTTTGGGTATATTGGGACAATAGTTGGCGGGTTACTGCCAGCAGGCGACCTTCACGACATGCTTGTGGATGGCGTAATTGGGGGTGTCGCAGGAACGGTAGTTTTCTTGCCACAAATTTGCATCTTGTTCTTCTTGATTAGCCTCCTTGAAGATACTGGCTATTTAGCTAGAGCAGCGTTCGTAATGGACCGATTACTTCGCAAGTTTGGTTTGCCTGGGCAATCATTTGTTCCATTTTTATCAGCACATGCGTGCGCAATTCCTGCGATTATGGCGGCCAGAATAGTTCCTGATAGGCGAGATAGAATCGCAACAATTTTAGTTGCACCATTTTTTAGTTGCTCCGCCCGTTTACCCGTTTATGTTTTATTAGTTGGCGTACTCTTTATAGATTCACCATTCCTTGCAGGTTTAGCATTTTTTGGTTGTTATATTTTGGGTGCAGTTGCAGCTTTGTTTACTGCACTTCTTTTACGTAAAACAGTCATTTCTGGCTCGTCAAGACCAATGATGTTGGAATTACCCACATACAAGATGCCCTCTTTGAGGACAGCGTTTCTAAATACATTTGACCGAGCTTGGGTATTTATGAAAAACGCAGGAACAGTCATTCTTGCAATAGTTGTAATTCTTTGGTGGATGTCTGCTTACCCTAAAGTAAACGCATCAGATGAAGTCATAGCGTTGCGTAACGAAGCAAGTGTAGTTGCAGTGACCGATGTGATTACATCTGAAAACTTACTCAATGAAGCTAATTCTCTTGCGTACTCCGAACAGTTGTCCGGTAGTTTTGCAGGGCAATTGGGCAAATTTTTTCAGCCAGTTTTTGCGCCTTTAGGGTATGACTGGAAGTTAACTGTTGGCGTGATGACAAGCTTTGCAGCTCGAGAAGTATTTGTCTCTACCATTGCTGTATTAACAGCTGGGGATGAGGATGTCGAGAATGAAGGCGTCATCGAGAAAATAGAACACGCAAAAAGAGACAACGGCACCCCTGTCTTCAACATTCCTACGGCTGCAAGTTTGCTTGTGTTTTTTGTTCTGGCAATGCAGTGCTTGCCAACAATCGCAGTAACCAAACGTGAAACTGGCTCATGGAATTGGGCATTGTTACAACTTGGTTACATGACCGTGCTTGCTTGGGTTGCATCTTTCATAACGTTTACAATTGTGTCGGCAGTAATGTAATGCCTTACTCTTCATGGCAATTTTGGATTGTTACTGTTATTCTGTTTCTAGCAATTGGAACATTAGCCCGACCTTTTTTTCCTCGATGGAGAAAAAACTCATGCTGCAGTAAAGCAGCAAAACCTAAAAAAACCAAGTTGACAATCAAGGGCAAATGACTAAAGCAACTGCAGGCATTATCTAATCAATTGTTGGAATTGATCTTTTGTGTGTGATAACCTTCGGAATAAATTGCTCTTTAAGCCGCACTGTTTTTTCAAGTGAACCACCTTTTTCAGCGGTGTAAGTAAAAGTCACATCACCGACACCATCAATAATGAATTGGAACAAAGTGCTGTCATTTCCAGAAATGCCATTGTTAACCAGAATTCTTTGCGGTTGTTCAGATTCAATAACAGATAATTTAGTAGTTGGTAAAAGCGAACGAACGGTTCCTGATGTAGCTACTTTATTCGCGTAGGAAGTGGTGCAATTGAGCGTATCTGGTGCACCAATATGATGCTTCGCAGCCATTGCAGTACGAGACGGAATCATTTTATCGTTTACGACTTCGATTGTAACTTTCCACAGATTGTTTCCCATCCGTTTTATATCAAGCGCTCCCCACGTTAGAAGCGGCATTTCGTCTGCATGAAACATCGTGAATGCGAAGTTACGGTGACAACCTTCCTCAAGCATCCAAGGAGGCGTCACACGGCTAGAATATTTTTTAGTTCCACCAACCATTACTTTGCCGTACGTTGGATGTTCGACTTCATGGTATGGAACAAATACATCTTCAAATTGCAAATGGTCTCTGAAACTGGTCCGTTCTTCTCTTGATGGATCGTTTCCGTTTGCAAGCATTCTTTTTTCAGTCCACAATTCGTTTGTAAAACTAACGATTCCTAATGCTTCGTATGTGAAACCATCCTCGCCTCCATGGACTGTGTATAAATCTTTATACGCAATCATGGGATCATAAAAAGGAAGCATTTCCGCTCCTTTATTTGCGATTGCAGTATGCACCCGCATATCTGAACCTGGATACTTCATGTAAGAAGCACTTGGTCCTTGCAGAATCATGCCACCAGCGTTGTGGTAACTTTGGCACGCCGCAACGTTTGGATGATTTAGTAAAAAAATACCAATTGCTTTCGTCTCAGGCAAACTAAAGGGATAATCCGTTGCTCCAAATTGGATCCACTCTGGTTGCCAATCTGCGGGCCAATTTCGATTTGGGTCGTAGCCACCTATACCATCCTCATTAATTCTGCCATCGTCATCGTTATCGATACCCTCTTCACCAAGTCGCGACCATCCCCCTGGAGGATCATCTGAAGCAACTCGCGTGAAAAACCTTGGGTCTTCTTCATCTATTTCGTACCGACCTAAATTATCTTGTATCCACATTGAAGTAATGTGACCATCACCATCAAGGTCATCTGGCCCATCTTCATCGAGTAATCCATCATGGTCATTGTCAACGGGTCGGATTCCACCGCGTAAATAATGTGGGTTTGCTGGTTGGTGAAACCAAACTTCTCGACCATCTGGGTTTTCCATGGGCACGAAGTAAAAAGATCGTTCGTCTATAAGTTCTGTGATTCGCTCAATTACTCCATAACTTTTACAAAGGTACCAAATTGAATAGAGAACAGTTTCAGCGGCTTGGATTTCATTGCCGTGGATGTTTGCATCTATAAACATCGCGGTCTTTTCTCTGTCACTTCCTGTTTTTGGATTATTTAAAGTAACTAACCAAAGTTCTCTTCCACCTACACTCTGTCCGATCGATTCAATGCTAAGTAGCTCTGGATATGCATCTACTAAATCATGTAATGCTTTAGACATTTCGGCATAGTCATACCAGTGATCAAAACGCAAATCAACTTTCGACGGGTAGGGTGCTTGTGCAAACGAAGCCGAAGTAATAAAAAATAGTAGTAATGTTGTAAGTAATCGCATTAAGTATCACTTCCTTCTGTTTCTTTAAGCGGAAATGTAATTGTATTACTTCCGTACTTTTCATTAAAAAGTATCAAATTTATTTTTTCGTTTGAATTGCCTTGAAGTATCCACTTGTACCACTTTCTAGTTCCTTCGCCATCAAGCGACCAAATCAGGTTTACTTTTCTGCCAGACAAAACAGTTTCATTTGGCACATCTAAGCGTACAACTAATGGTCGAGCACGTTTGTTTTTATTCGCCATCGCAGTGCCAGTTGGCAGCCAACCATCATTGATGACCGCAACCGTAACTTCCCATAAACCGTTACTAAGTTTTTTAATACTTGGAGCAGTAAGCCGAACGTTTGGAAGATTACTTGCCATTTCAATAACAAATTTTGCTTGATTTTCTGTTATTGATGGAATGGTATCAGTGGGTGGAAGTGATTTGAAGTAGGGGACCCAACCTCCAATTTCAACTGCCCCAAGTTGTGGATGTTCAAATGTTGTCCATTCAATAAAACCTTCACCATTGCGTTGAGTATCTGAATAGGCAAGCCACTTCTCCTCAACTCCAGATGGCGACGTACTGTCCTGTTTACTTTTGACACGTCTAATTTCAACACCAGACATTTTTGCGAATTGTTCAATGTCTTCAGGAGTGATCTCTTCCATCATTTCATCGGTCACTGGATAGCCTGCAGTCTCCGCAGCAGCCATTAAGTCATCGATCGTCTCTTGTGAAATATCACCAATGCCTGATGGTGTTAAACCGGAATCGTCAGAGGGGGTGTTGCTTGGCCCTCCACTTTGTGGCGGTCCACCCCTTGCTCCACGTTGCCCTCCACCTCTTCGGCCACCATGCTGCGCTTGCATTGCATCACGAAACTTTTCCCGTTCACTATCATCAAGTTCGCCATCACCGTCTGTATCGTATTCATCTAGCATGGCTTGCCGATCAAATTCGCCACGCATGGAAGGTCTTCGTGAAGAATCTTCACCTTGTTCACCATCTTGTTTTACTTCGGTTATTTCAGCAGCATTTTCTATTTTTTCCTGCTCAGGTCTTGTCCACAATGGCGTAGAGAAAGCAGGGACTCCATATTGGGCATACGCCCACGCAACAAAACTACCATCCCAACTTGATGGTTCTACTTTTGTGAGCTCGGTGATTTCTACAAACTTTTCACTAATCCGTTTGTATAAATCAACATCACCATCAGCAAGTTTTTTAGGCGCGCCCGCAAGGTCGTTGCCATTTTTGGAAAACGGTTTTGAAAGAGTATCGTGTTGTCCATACACAAGTATGAATGCAATCTCTTGATGTTGCAGAACAAAGTCAGCAAGTGCCTTAGATTCGTTCTCGCAAAGTTGCCAAACTCCAGCGCCATCTCCATGGTATTTGTACCCATGCATGAAATTTTTGTTTAGGTCAACTCCGCCAATTCCATCTTCGTTGAATTTTCCATCCCCATCATTGTCAATGCCTTCAGAATACAAAACAAAGTCAGCAGACTGACCATCAAGTGGCTCTGGTGAAACATGTAGTCTTGGTTCGTCAGGATCTGCAACGTATATTGCTTTTTCTAGATCCGGTACTCGCATCATTGTGATGTACCCATCTCCGTTTAAATCTTCAGTACCATCTTCGTCATGAATTCCATCGTGGTCATCATCTGTAGGTGTAAGCGTTCGCCGTTGCTCGTTTTGAATTGGTTGAAAATAAAAATTTGCCACATCTGGATTTACTTGCGGAATGATAAAAAGTTTATGTGCTTGAAGTAATGAAGCCGTAGCATCGGGCTCCATTTCAAGCAATGTGCTTACCAAATCTGTTGCTACTTCTGTGCCAAGTAACAGATCGCCGTCAATACCAGCAACGACCAGTAGTGCAGAGCGAGTGTCAATTGGTGTGTTTCCCTCTCTTGCAACTTGAATACAACGAATTGGTAAACCACTATTGGAATACCCAATTGTAGAAATTTCAACTGCAGATTCATTTGAACCAAGTTGAAGTAACTGAGCTTCTATTTCAGCTGGAGTTCGCCATTCTCTTTCTGGCGCGGAATTAATTTCTGGTTCAACTTGAAAAGCGAACATTGTTGATGCAAGTAAACAAATAGTAAACATGGTAATAATCCTTTACGTAGCGTTATGCTGACGTTGTTGTAAACAGTATAGAGCCGAATTTGTACGAGCCCCACGCTGCAATAAGGCCAAATACATTACTTAGAACAATGTACATCACTGCTTGTCGTATTCTACCATCTTCGAAGAGTTCAAATGAGTCGAGTGCGAAAGTTGAAAATGTCGTAAACCCGCCAAGTAATCCGACGATGAGTACTAATCTTAGAAACTCTCGATGTTGTGATAATGGACCGATGAGTAGAGCTGTTACGAGTCCTATGAGAGCACATCCAATAATATTCACGAGTAGTGTTCCAAGTGGAAAATTCGAAGGCGTCCAAGACTGACCAACATTCGCAATAAAATATCGAAGGATCGCGCCAGTGCCGCCACCTACTGCAACAGCAAAAAAAGTAGTTAATTCCATAACGCGCCCGGCAGGATTCGAACCTGCGACCTTCGCTTTAGGAAAGCGATGCTCTATCCAACTGAGCTACGAGCGCTGAAGAATAGGATTATATCGTTGTTACAAAAGCGGATTTTATAGTTCTTCTTCGCGAAGACGTATGACAATTTCGCGAACTGCGCGCATAACTCTACTTTTCGCATGCCGTACAGATTCTGGGGTCATTTCGAGCCGTTCGCCAGCTCGTTCAGAGCTCATTCCTCGTCTTCCATACAGTTCAAAAGCGTCCCAAGTTTTTGGTTCAAACTTTGGTCGGGCTTCTGTCATTGCTTCTGAAAGTAAATGCTCAGCCCATTCTCGATCGAATGCTGCTTCAAGCTCATCTCTCTGGTCTTCAGCAATTTTCATACCGTGTGTATCTAAGTTTTGTTCTCGCTTTTTGCGATATCGCTGCCGAATGGCATTGAGGGTGATTCGTTTTAAGTAACCTCGGAAACGACCTTTGCTTGGGTCGTACTGAAAGCGATCAGCGACTTTGAAAAAGTTAAACAGAACGGTTTGCATGATGTCGTCAGCTTCGCTGCTTGGTAAGCCAGCGTTTCGAGCGAACCCGCAAATAATTGGGCCATATCGGTCTACAAATATTCCCCATCCCATTTCTCTATTAACTGTTTCGTCGGATTTAAGTTGAAGCAGTAAATCCATGTTTGTTTCGTAGCGCCCGTTCACAGTACGAACTAATGTTGGAACGTCATCGCCTTTTTCATGTAATGGTAGTTTGTCAAGTTCGTCCACCATTTCCGGATTAAGGCTAACGTCTTCAGACCCGATTTGCACTAAAAATTTCCAAGGGCCGATTTGAATTATGTCGTCGGAATGAAGTTTAACTTCTTCTTCTGATTCCATCCGAATTGTATTTAAGTAAGTTCCACTTCTGCTTTTTAAATCTTTTAGAATCCAATTGGTGTCATCAAAGCTAAACGTAACGTGTTTTCTAGATATATATTTATTCGTTAATTGGTAAGAACAATCGGGGCTACGGCCTAATGTCAGCTCGTCTGCAGGAAGAGCAAAGATGACAGGTAGCGCTTTCCCATGTATTCGATTCAATAATAAACTATTTGGTTGTTGTGGTTTTTGAGTCACGGTATGGATTATTTACTAAAATGGTAACATCATGTACTGATTTGGTAAAGTTACCACAATTTATGATGCTATTCAAAGTGTCGGTGCTATTGTAGTATGTGCGTAAGTTTATTTGCTGCATCGTGAAGGAAGGCCATTTAGCCAATGACAAAAAGCGATTTTCCAACAGATCCAAATGCTGAAACCATCGGCTTGCCAAGTGGCGATTCAGGCAAGGGAAGTGTTCCCGAGCTGGGCAAATTTGTTACGACCGGAATGCCATCAGAAATTGGCAGGTATAAAATTTTGGGAATCATCGCTAGCGGTGGCATGGGCGTTGTGTATGAAGCAATGCAAGAAGCTCCAAGAAGGCGTGTAGCATTAAAAATTATTAAAGCAGGCGCAGGGAGCGATATGGCTTTGCGTCGATTTCAATTTGAATCGCAAACCCTCGCAAAGTTAAGCCACCAAAATATCGCTCAAATTTTTGAGGCGGGCACTTGGGAAAGTGAAAATGGCGAAAGTCCATTTTTTGCAATGGAGTACATTCCCGGAGCGATGGGTTTTGTGGAATATGCACAAAAACGCGATCTCTCTATGAAAGATCGCCTAGAGTTGTTTCAGAAAATTTGCGAAGCAGTGCATCACGGTCATCAAAAAGGTGTCATCCACCGCGACCTCAAACCAGATAATATTTTGGTTGATAACCAGGGCGAACCTAAAATTATCGACTTTGGTGTTGCAAGAGCGACGGATGCTGACCTTGCTGTTACAACAATGCAAACAACGATGGGGCAACTCATTGGCACATTGCAATATATGAGTCCAGAGCAATGCGATGCAAATCCAGATCGCATTGACACACGTAGTGACGTGTATGCTCTTGGAGTAATTTTGTTTCAACTGTTGTCTGGCAAGTTGCCTTACGATTTAAGAAAGCAAGCAATTCATGAAGCCGTCAGAGTGATTAAGGAACAACGTCCGGAATCACTTGGAACAATCAGCACAACACTGAAAGGCGATATCGATACCATCGCGTTGAAAGCGATGGAAAAAGATCGAGAAAGACGATATCAATCAGCATCCGAACTTGCGGGCGACATTCAACATTACTTAAACAACGAACCAATCATCGCACGTCCGTTAAGTATTGCTTACCAATTAAGGTTGTTTACAAAAAAATACAAACGAACTTGTGCAGCTGCAATTTTGCTTACTATTTCAATTGTGCTCGGCATCATTGGTACTACATGGGGAATGGTTGAAGCGAATCACCAGAGAGCCCTCGTAGAAGATCGAAATATAGCATTAGAGAGTTCTGTAGATTTGTTAATAGTTGGCGTGAAAGATGTCGTGCAAGATTTAGGAAACTCTGCTGAAGTGCAAAGAATGTTGCTCGATATTGCGCGCATGAATATTGATGCAATGCAGCAAGGGGACGAAGCAACCCCAATGCAGCAAATTGATCTTGCGCAATTACTTATTCGAAATGCTAAATCTCTTATAGCAATTTCAGGCGTTGGTTTTGGAAATGTTGATGAAGCCAGAGTTTCCTTAGAAGAAGCACAGCAGATAATTAGTGGCATTGATGATTCTGTGTTGACACCTGAATATGTCATTGGAGTTGCAAGGCTCAAGTTAGATATCTGGAAGTACTTTGCCGAGGTCGCAAGGACCCAAGCACGTTTGGAAACGAACAAAGATGCTAAAAATGCTGCATTACAGCAAGCTGCACGAATGTATCGAGAACGAGAACAAGCAGGAAAACAATACTACGACGATACAGGTGATATTAAAGGTATCGATGTGCAAAAATCATCACTTCAGGGATTAGGCAATGTGCTTGTATTGCTTGAAGAAACAGAAGAAGCTCAGAATGCCTTCAAAAACGGGCTTACATATGCCCGAACCTTACTAGAAAAAGATCCAATGTCTACTCGTAGACAGAGAGGGGTTGCAATTGCGTTGTACGGTCTTTCAGAGCAGATGAGTTCGCACAATCCAGTAGTTGCTTTAGCCCAACTTAATGAAGCAGTGAAAATTACACGCTCCGTTAACCGTGCTGAACCAAATCATGCACGAAGACCACGTGATCTAGCTTTGATGCTTTCACTTCGAGGTCAACTTCTTATTGCAATGGGCGAAAATCAGGAAGCAGGGATTAAAGATTGCGAAGAAAGTATTGAATTGCTTACTCTTCGTGCGGTAGAGAGCCCAAGAGAACTTGCTTCCCAAATAGATTTTGAAGATACGATAATAGGTATGGTGACCACGATGGTGGATGCGAACTTGCTTGAAGAAGTGAAAGGCATGTTGGTTGGTACTATCGATCGATTGTCCTGTATTGCTAGCGCAGAAGAACTTGCTGGTCGTACCCAGTGGAGTGACATTTTGTTGCGACTCCAAGAGCGCTCAGGCATTTTGTTACCGTAGTTGTCGAATAATAATTCCACGTATATCCCAACTACTGCATGTGGCAATGTCTCGAATGCCCACCAACAAGGATACAATGAAAATATGTTGACACGACTTCAAGTGATAGTCCTTTTTTCGCTATTTTTTATGCTTTCGTGGAGCTCGTCTTTAGAATTAGATATACCTTTTAAACAACTGCGAGTCCCTGCAATACAAGATACTACACCCGCAGTTTATGATGGCATTGAGCAAGTTGTTGCCTATAAAAATTGGTTATTCTCTGGGAGCAAACCAACAGGATATGCTGGATTCAACTCATTGCACACACTGAATGTTCGAACAATAATCTGCGTAGATGGAACATCTCCTAATCTAAAAATACCTGAACTATATGGGATGAAAACCATTCACATTCCGTTGAAATATGAATTGCCAAGCGAGCAACAAATTATTGACCTTGCAACTGCAGTTTTAATTGGGAAAAACCGTGGCAACACCTACATACACTGCCATCATGGAAGGCATCGATCGGCTGTAGCCGCAACTGCAGCTCTTTTAGCACTGCAACTTTCTACTTCAAAGGAGTTAGAACTGCGCATGCAAGTATCTGAGACTTCTAAAATGTATAGTGGTCTTTGGGCAATTCTTCTGACTACAACTGTTGTTAATCCTGAGCTATGCAGAATAAATGAACCATCGTTAACGAGTAATGTCATACCTGAGGGCATCGTTGAGCAAATGACAGAAATGGAATTTGCTTATGACAATGTAATAAAATTACAAAAAAATAACTGGAAACCTATCGAGCATCATCCTGACCTCAGCCCTGCATCGGAAGTTGGAGCGATAGTTGAATCGTTACGTATATTGCAAAAAAGCAAACTCGACAAAAATTACCCCTTAGATTTTTACGAAAAGCTTACTCGTTCTTTGCTCTCAGCTGTTGCATTAGAAAATTCCCTTGTAACAACTAAGATACAGATTGATAGTATAAATCTCCAATTAAATGCATTGGAAAGAACATGCATAGCGTGCCATGCTGTTTATAGAAGATGAAATAATCTCTAGGTTGTTTCGTCGCTGTTTTCTTCAGCTTTTAAAGAGTATGAAATATTGCCTGCAAACCAACGGTCAATAGATAATCAAGCTAAAATGGACGAATGGGTTTTGCGATTATCAATAGCGACACATCAAGATTTGCGACCCTTTTATAGATTGTGGGGAATGCCACTTTCAGCTCTCTTTTAGCCAATGTAACATTAAATGCTTTTGCAATATGGATCCCAGAACCACTTTGACTCATCATGACAACACAAGAACAAAAACGTAAAACAAGGGTGACATGTGCGCCAAGTTTAGCGCCATATCTAAAAGCCGAGTTAGAACAACTGGGGTTTGATTGTCTTTCAATGGATAAAACAGGCGTCGAAACTCTTGCAACTACAACCGAAGCGATGCGATTGAATTTACGCTTGCGAACAGCATTTCATGTACTGCAACGATTTGCTGATATTAATTGTCGCAATGCTGATGAACTGTACAGTGAAGCAAAGCGATTGCCGTGGGACAGAGTAATTGACTCTGCAGGATTTATATCTATAAGTTCGAATGTACGCAACGAATCAATAACTAATTCAATGTTCCCGAATATGCGATTGAAAGATGCTATCTGCGACAAACTTGTACAGGTAGGCGGCAAGCGACCAGATGCTGGTTCAAGTACGGATGGCATGGTTGTGAACTTGCACTGGGTGGATAACAAAGCACGAATTTATTTGAACATGACAGGACGAAAACTTTCTGACCGTGGATACAGAAAGATGCCATTCATGGCACCAATGCGAGAAACAATTGCGGCCTCTGTATTAATGGAAATGAAATACGATGGTTCACGACCACTGGTCGTTCCAATGTGTGGTTCTGGAACAATTGCAATTGAGGCAGCCCTAATGGCAAAACAACGAGCACCAGGTTTGCTAAGAAGTAATTATTCCTGTAATCATTGGTTGCATGCAGACAAAAATGCTTGGAGCCAAGAACGCGCAGATGCTAAAAAACTAATGGTAAAAGATGACCCTGCGCCAATTATCGCTTCTGACATTGAACCAGAAGCAATCGAAGCCACAAAGAAAAATGCAGTTACTGCAGGTGTAGATCACTTAATTGATTTTCATATTTGCGATTTTTCAGAAACCCCAATGCCAGAAGAAGTTGGCGATGTTGTGTTGCACGGTGAATATGGAATTCGTCTTGGTGAAGATGATGAACTGATTTCAACGTACAAACGCATTGGCGATTTTATGAAAACGACATGTTCAGGCTGGGACGGGTATGTCTTTACATCAGGCAAACCACTTATTGGTGCGATAAGATTAAAAGTTTCTAAGCGAACACCCTTTATCAACGCAGAGATTGATTGTCGGTTGTTACGGTATGAGTTGTACAAAGGCTCAAAAGTTATTGAAGCATGAGGTAACGAGCGGGGTTACAAGGGCACTGGCTGAATCCGCATTCGAGGAATGTTGTGCATGCTGCTTTAATATCGACTAGATACCTCAAAACATTGTAATTTGGTTGGAATTGAACAGGAATTGTGTCATACTCTCTTCATGCGAATCTTTGTTTTATCTCTATTGTTGTGCTGCCAAGTGCTCGCGCAATGGCCCGATTCTTCTGAGTCAAACCTCGCAATTTGCACTTCGGCGGGGGAACAAGCAATTACAAAGTTAGTTGCAACTGTTGATGGCGGTTGTTACGTGAGTTGGTTCGATAATCGCAACGGTGGTTACGATGTTTATATGCAGCGACTTGATGCATCGGGGAATGCAATGTGGCAGGAGGATGGAATCTTAATCGCTGCCCGCAATTATTCTTGGACAATGGATTTTGGATTGGCAGTAGATAGTGCGGGAAACGCAGTGGTTGTGTATCGAAAGAATATGCTTGGAGGCGATGGTATTGTTGTTTCTTCTGTGAGTCCAAAGGGAAACGTACGTTGGAGTAAAACTGTGCAAGGCGGAGGAGCATTCGTTGCTTCGCCTGTGATAACAGCATCAAACGACGATGTTGTTGCAGGATGGATCAATGAAAATGTTTCAAATTTTCAACGGCTCAATACTAATGGAGATTTTATGTGGGAGGGTTCGTCATCGATAGATGATCCACTTGGCGGAACATTATCCGTTGCGGATATTCAGCCATCGCTAGAGGGGGGTGTTATTGCTTCGTTCGTGCAATACACTTCGTTTACGGGTACAAAACTTTTGAAGGCCCAATTGATTGATGTTGACGGAGTACAGGTTTGGTTGCAATTGGCAGAAGTCATGCAAGACAATTCATTACAGATTGGTGCGTACCCAGATTTTGTGCACGACAATGCAGGCGGCGCGTTTTTTACGTGGTACGGTGTAAATCCTTTGCAGTGCTATGCATCGCATATATCCTCTGATGGTACACCTTGGTCTGCTGGTCAAGTGCAAGTAGCTTCGAGTTTTGGTGGGACTGAACGCGTTAGCCCAGTTGGGGTGTGCGATGGTAATGAATTTGTTGTATTTTTTAGATCGCAAGATAACAGCCAAAGCAATGATGGTATCGGCGCGCAGCGTTTGTCACAAGATGGGGTGCGGCTTTGGGGCGTTCAAGGGCGTACGATTAAACCGACATCTTCGTCTCCACAGTACGGAAGTTTTGCAGCGGCGAAGACAGATGCTGGAATCACTTTATTCTATGGTTCATCAGCATCGTTTGGCAGCGATGTTGTGCAGGGGGTCTCGCTTGATGGGAAGGGAAACATGCAATGGTCACCAGAATTTGTAAGCGTTGCCTCGACGCCTTCAAGCAAAAGCAGGATGGTCGCTGGAACAACAAGTGACGGAGTGATTCTTGCATGGCAAGATGATCGTAATGGATCAAACGATATTTATGCCCAGCGCGTAAATAGCGATGGCTCTTTGGGCGTTGCGTCAAGTTGCGATGGTGATGTAGACGGTGATGGAAACGTAGGTGTTACTGATGTACTTGCTGTAATCGGTACTTGGGGACCATGCGAAAATTGCACTGCGGATATCGATGGTGACGGCATTGTCGGGGTCAACGATTTACTCGCGATCATCGGACAGTGGGGCGCTTGCTAAAGTACTTGTCCTGCTTTTGGATAGGAGCCAAGAATATCAATCGATTTGCAAAACTGAGTAGCAGTTTTAACGGATGCTTGGAGCGACTCAGTCTGTTGGTGGGCATCGGCATCAATATAAAATGTGTAATCCCAATTGACGCGTCCGCTGGGCCGTTTGTCAATATGGCTCAAGTTAATGCCGTTATCGCGGAACGCCGCGAGTACATCAACAAGTGCGCCGGGTTCGTGTTTCGTTGTAAACATGATTGTTGATTTATCTTCAGCAGAAGGTTGCGCGGATTCTTTTGCGAGAATTAAAAATCGCGTGATGTTTTCAGAACTGTCCTGCACATTTTCTAATGCAATTTCCACCCCGTGTTCGTGCGCTGCAAGCTCTGAACCGATAGCCGCAGTATGTGGGTCTTCTTTTGCAAGTTTGACAGCTTGCGAACTGCTTGCAGTTTCAACAATAGAAACATTTGGAAACATCGCTGTAATCCATTTACGGCACTGAGAAATCACTTGCGGTTTTGATGCAATGTGCTTGATGTCTTTGGTTGGACCATTACAAAGAAGGCAGTGCCGAATATTTATAAGTGCTTCTGCGTAAATAGTCACATCATGTTCTTTGAACGCATCAAGTGTTTCGGTGATGGAACCACTTGTCGTATTCTCATACGGTACAAGGCCATAGTTGCAATGCCCAGACGCGACTTCTCTAAAAACACGTTCGATAGTTGGTACGCCCACGCATTCAACACTCGAACCAAAGTGGCGAATTGCTGCAATGTGGCTGAATGAACCGTTGGGCGCAAGGTGCGCAATATTCAGTGGTTGTTCCAATTGGAAACTGCCAGACATCAATTCTCTATATATTGCTTCAATAGTTTTGTCAGACAAGGGACCCTTGTTAGCAGCAAGGATTTTGTCAAGTACTTCTCGCTCTCGGTGGGGCGCATATATAGGTGTTTTTGAATCTCGCTTGTATTTACCAACTTCTAAGACTATGTTTGCTCGTGCTGAAAGTAACTCGATGAGTTTATTATCAACTTCATCTATTGCAGTTCTTAAACGTCCTAATGCATCTGATTCGTATGTCATTCCTTAAGGATAGCGATTATTGAAGTATGTGGTACACTGAAACCATGAGTATGAAACAAGAAATTTTAATGGAGAGAAAAAATGAAATTTTATAAGATTGTACTTCTCGTTGTTGCGTTGATTTGTTCGGTTTTGGCTGCAGAGCAAATTGAAATCACACTTGAAAATGGCACGAAGTGGACGGGCGAAATAGGACAATCTATAGTCGTCCATGCTGTACTAGGTTCGAAGGAGAAAATCTTTTCGGGCAAACTTGAGCGAGTTACAGAGAGTTATCTCATCGTAGGAGGAGATTTTATCAATGTATCTGAGGTGTTGTCTATAACTCTTCGAAGTGAGCAAGAAACAGAATTGGTAGAAGGAGCCGATGGTGTGGATTTAGGCGATGCAGGGAGTAGTTCTTCGCCAATTAACGAAGAGAAATCTGTTGACTCAGAATTAAAACTCGCAGTAATACCACTTACAGGAGAAATTGGCTTTGTGCATGGAGAAATGTCCAGCGAAGCAAACTGGTTTTGTGCAGATCATCTTGAACAGATGTTTAAGAGGGCAAAAAATGCTGGCGTGAAAATAGTAGTGCTTGAAATAAATAGCCCAGGCGGGCTCGTTATTGAACGAAATAAAATTTGCGATGTTATTCAAAAATATAGAGCTGAATTTAAAATGGTAGCGTATCCGCATGATGCATTTAGCGCCGCATCAACAGTTGCAATGACGTGTGATGAGATTCTTGCGGCACCTGATTCAAAAATTGGTGCCGCTGTTGTCTTGCGTGGAGGAGACGCGGTCGAGAAGAAATATGCATCAGCAGACGCAAGTGTTGTTCGATCCTATCTTTTGAACGCCAATAGACAAGGCGAAATATCAGATGCTTTTTCCATAGTGAGTAAGGAACTTTGGTTTGACAAGAAGAATAAAAAATGTGCTTCTTCAGAACTTGATGATAGTGGTGATTGGATAATGGTTGATAGCGCTGATACTATTTTAACACTTGACTCAAGTGAATTGATGCAATACGAAATTGCTGTCGCAAAAGTAAATTCTATTCAGGAATACTTTCCAACGTACGCAGTGAGTGATTACAAAACGAGCATTGACGGGAAGAAAAAAATAACCATCATTAGTTCTAAAAAATTGGAAAAATCGACCGCGGGTGATTTTTCCTTTCAAAAACAGAAAGACCTCGATTTTTGGATGGAAGAGATGGAAGATGCGCTAATAGCAGTTCGTGCAGACCGTGACAACGAATATAAATGGGATTATTTAAAGAAAACGGAAAAAGAAGTTCGGAAACGAGCGAGCGATTTAGAGAAGGAATCTAAAAAAATATTGAAGCGATATGATCGCGGAGGGTATGATTTTTATATCTCTGCAAAGATAATTAACGCCCTTACTATTATCAGGGATACAAGTAAGTTAGTTATAGATAATGATCTGCGTGAAAATATTGTTCTCACAAAAAGCCGAGTGAATACAATTATCGAAGCTATGTATTCTGTCTGGAAAAAATAATTCTTCAAACAAATAGACCACACAGAGCTTAGATGGGAGTCGTTTGCTCTGTGCGGACGGGGGATGGTATTTTTGAATTGCGCTTACGCTGATTGTTTTATTTCAACTGCTTCTGCATGCTTCTTTAGCTTGTTGATGCCTCTAAATTTCCAATTATTGACTGTTGAAACGGGCACGCCAAGTGAAGCGGATGCTTCTTCGTAACTTAGGCCTTCGCAAACAACGAGTCTGACGGCATCTCGTTCATGGGTTGGCAACATGGATAACGCCTTTGATATATCGCTGTTGGACCATTGCGGTTCTTCTTTGCGAATATTTCTAAGGTCTCGGATGGCTTCTTCGCGTTGTGAATCGATGTATCGATTCTTGCTTTGATCTTTGTTGTAACGCCTTTTGATTAAGTTATCAGCGATTTTAATTAGGTAACTCGAAGTGATTGTTTTATCTTCAAGCCCGTTGACTGTAAGGAGACGGGTGAATACTTCTTGAGCAATGTCTTCTGCAGCACTTGGAGCGAGTGATTTTCTTGTGAAACAATAAACTCGTTTGTAATACGATTCGAATAGTTCAAGGACTAGGTTTGCTCTGGTTGTTGTTACGGGCACGTCAGTCTCTCCTTGGTCAAGCGGTTTTGCAACGTTCTTGGTTACATAATCCGTGGCTTTTTCAAGACTCAAAACGCCAACGTGGCAATTTTGAGGACCCTGGCAGAGGCGAGTGTTGCTCTTGGCTGGGGTCAGTGCCTCAGTTTCGGGGAGGCACTTTCATGAGTATCAATTGTCAAAGTCTCAAAGCTTTTTTATGCTTTGTGACAACCCTTCTATGCTTCGTATTTGACTTTGTGAACCCATTTGTTCAATAAAAGGCAAAAACTTTCGTAACAATGTAGACTATGCTCATTAAATGAAGTTTTTTGGAGAAAAAATCAATTATGACACAGTCAAATAAACGTAAAAACGCAAAAAATAGTACGCATCATTCTGCAAATCCTGGTGTTTCTGCTACTTCAAAATCAAAAAGCAGTAGCGCGGCTCGAATTTTCATGATGTATTTTGTGATTTTTGGGACTATCCTCGCTTTTGTTGGATTAATGGGCGACGATACATTGCCGGGCTCTGGAATGTTTTTATGGCTACTCGTGGCTATGAACTTTGCAATTTCTGCAATCGCTACGGTTTCGCATCTTAAGAGCGGCAAAAAATCAAAAATCGACGAAATTTCTCAGAAGTGGTAAGTTGACTATGCAACACGCAGTCGTTTTTGGCGCGGGCATGGTCGGTTCTGTCATTGCAGAAGACCTCCTACAAAGCGAATTTCGGGTGACTATCGCAGATAAATCTACATCCGCTCTTGGCAGAATTGCTGAACGCTCAAATGGTAAAATTGCAATTAAAGAAACAGATTGCAGCGACCAAGGCGCAATAGCAACGCTCGCGAGTGAGGCGGATATTGTTTTTGGTGCTCTACCAAGCTGGTTAGGGTTGGGTGCATTAGAGACTGTGATTAATTGCGGTAAATCGTATTGCGATATTTCATTTATGTCAGAAGACCCACGGAAGTTTGACGCACTTGCAAAAGAAAAAGGCGTAACTTGCATAGTTGACTTCGGTGTAGCGCCAGGCATGAGCCATTTACTCTGTGCTCACGCGTCGTATCTATTAGATACATGTGAACGACTGGACATAGTAGTTGGCGGCTTGCCAATTGAACGGAATTGGCCTTGGGAATATAAAGCTTCGTTTAGTCCGCGTGATGTCATTGAGGAATATATTCGACCAGCACGGCTTGTTGAACATGGACAAATCGTTACTCGCGAAGCTCTCAGCGAAGGTGTTCTCATGGATCTCCCGGGCGTCGGCACGCTTGAAGCATTTAATTCCGATGGTCTGCGGACGCTTTGCGATACGCTAGATGTTCCATTTATGAGAGAGCGAACACTTCGTTATCCAGGGCACGCTGCGTTGATGCGAGTGTTGCGCGCTGGCGGCTTTTTTGCAAACGAGCTAATTACAGTTGGTGATCAGCAACTTCGCCCAATAGACGTAACTGCGAAAATTCTCATCGATGAATGGAAGTATGAACAGGGCGAAGCCGATTTGACCGTAATGCGAGTCGAAGCTGAAGGCGCATTAGGCGAAGAGCAAGTGCTTCTATATTGGGATTTGCTCGATTATTACGATGCTGAAAATGATCAATCGAGTATGGCAAGAACCACCGCATTTCCAGCAACGGCGATGGGCCGCATGCTTGCTGATGGAACAATCGATATGGCTGGAGTGCATCCTCCTGAAACTTTTGGGTGCGAAGAAAAAATTGTGTCGCGGTTACTTGCTGAACTTGAAGAACGGGATATCCACTTCACAAAAACGATTGAGTCAATTCGATGACTTCAATTGGATTAATCGGCGCTGGCATGATTGCTAACATTCATGCTGAAGCAGCAAAACGAGTCGGTACTTCTATTGCTGGAGTTTACGACCCGTGTGGAGAGAGAGCTCAAGAATTTGCTTCGAAACATTCTTGTGATGCAGTTTCATCCGTTGAATCGTTACTTGCTCGGGAGGAAATTGATGGTGTAGTCATTGCAGTTCCAAACGATAGGCACGCAGAACTTGCAATTGTTGCATTGAATGCTGGCAAGCACGTCCTTCTCGAAAAGCCGATGGCAATGTCATTGATTCAATGCGACGAAATTCTATCAGCAAGAAATGCGTCAGGCAAAGTATTGCAAATGGGGTTTGTGTGTAGATACTCGCCCGCTGCCGCGAAAACTAAAGAGATTATTGAAAGCGGACTCATTGGTGAAATACACCACATTCAAGCAACACTGTTACGACAACGTGGAATTCCAGGAATGGGTGGTTGGTTCACAACAAAAGCGCGAAGTGGTGGAGGGTGTTTGATTGATATTGGAGTTCACTTTATTGACTTGGTAATGCATATCACATCAAAGAAAAAACCTGTTCGTGTTTCTGGAAAATGCACAAGCGCATTTACTGAAACTACGTATGCTTATGAGGAAATGTGGTCAACGCCTGTACGAAATGGCACATTTGATGTGGAAGATCGAGTACGCGCGTCAGTTTCTGATGCAAGTGGGACGACATTTCAATTTGATATTTCTTGGGCAACACATCTTCCGGAAAATACTATGAAAGATGGCTTACTAATTGAAGGAACATTGGGTTCTTTGGTTGTCGATTTATGGGCAAATGAATTGACCAGAGGATTTTCTGAAAACGGCAATCCGAAGTCAGAGATTATTTCAGTGGAATTAAACGATGCTTGGGATGATGCATTTGATTCCGAACACCGCGCTTTTGCAAAAGCGATTGAAACGGAGCAACTTGAAGAGGGCGCGGGTTCAGGTGAAGACGGCAAGTTGGTTCAATCCGTTGTCGATGCGATTTATGCCTCAGACGAGATTGGAAGAGAAGTAAATATAGAACAATAAAAAAACGGTTGTCAGAGACAACCGTTTTTTTGTTTCAAAATTAGTTGCGTTTATTCGTCAATGTTTGCAAGCGTTGCTTTGTATTCATTGAG
>JABIWU010000083.1 GCA_018701395.1 Phycisphaerae bacterium
AGGGGCAGGTTTAGGAAGTTTTGAATAAACTGGCTTGTAGATAACCCACTCGACTTCGTCCATTGCAAAGAACAATTCTGCAGCAACATCAACCGATGCGGAATCTCCGTTTACCCAGTAAGTCCCGCCAATATCTGGCTGTTGTTTTTGGCTAGCAAGTTCTGCACGACGAATAAATGCATCGATATCTTCTTGCGAGCGACTTATGTTTGGAGTAAGTGTGATGTTCAGCGTTTCGCAAATATCGTATATCGCGTTTGATGCACGTTGCGTTCTTGAGTAAGGTTTGTTGTGTGCATCGAGCCGAATTTCTAATGCATCGCTGAATTTAACCTTGACGCGACTGTTTGGTCTTTTAATAAGACTTGTTTTGCGAACTGGAGTTCTTGCTTTTAAAACAGCTGGTGTTACAACAGCCGGAGTAAAACCTTCAAGGAGTGCGTTTGCATCTGAAAGGAGTTGCAATGCTTCGGGTGTTAGTTTGGTTGCATTGCTAGGGGAAGGACGTGATCCAAGCTCAAGTTCTCTTGCGTTGACATCGAACGTTAAGCAACAAGTACAAAGAAAAACAGCGATGGTTGTGTAGCGCGTAATAAAACGTGGTTGCATCTTTGCAAACTCCTCTAATGTCCAATGGACAAATTCATATTAAATGCCTCAATTACAACAGGTAAAGAGAACAAAAATAATCTCAGTCAATCGTAAAATAAACCACAACTAATGTGGATATACATACATTTATATTCTACGACTCTATGCTCGGAATTGCACAAAAAAAGCGAATTAAAAGGCAAAAAAAGCCCCCTATTACGACCTGTAACAGAGGGGCTTTGGGTAAGAAATGGGAGTTTTGAGATACGGCTGTTAGCTAGCCTTAACCGGTGTTGAGGTATTTGGAACTTGCACAGTCGGTCCGCCTGCCTGAGCGCCAAGCTCTTCAGCACGTTTTGTGGCCTTTTCGAGCATGCTAATATCATCGTCTTCATCTGATGGTAGTGGCTCTACAAGGTATTTAACGCGCATTGTTTGGTATGGCTTGAAGCCAGTACCAGCTGGAACCAAGTGACCAAGGAGCACGTTCTCTTTGAGACCTGAAAGTTGATCAATAGCGCCTTTAAGTGCTGCTTCAGTAAGTACCTTGGTGGTTTCTTGGAATGATGCGCCAGAAAGGAATGACTCGGATTGCAACGCGGCTTTGGTGATGCCAAGAAGTAATGGCTTACCTGTTGCTTTCTTTGGCCTTGTCGTTTTCGCGGGTGATTTACCTTCGGCTTCTGCAATTGCATTTGCCTCTTTAATCTCTTCCTTCGCTACTAAATCGCCAATTGCAAAATCAGTATCGCCAGCGTCTTTAATGAGCAAGCATCCATCCAGTTTCTTGTTAAACGTGCGGAATTTGTATCGTTCAACAAAATCCAATGGAAGCATGTCAGTATCGCCAGATTTTTGGACTTGAATCTTGCTGAGCATTCGGGAGAGAATGACTTCGATGTGTTTATCTGAAACCGGAACACCCTGTGCTCGGTACACATTTTGCACTTCAGAAATCATATAGTTGTACAACGCTTCTTCACCATTAATGTCAAGAATATTGTTTGGATCGCGTGGGCCTTCAGTTAACTGGCTACCAGCAATGACTTTATCACCTGTATGAACGAGCAAGTGCTTGCCTTGTGGAATTAAATGCTCGACAGCATCGGCGCCGTCGGGGACGATGTGAATAATCATCTTGCCACGTTTACGTTCAGCTTTCAATTCGACACGACCGGAAACCTGTGCAAGGATTGCGGGTTCTTTTGGTGTTCGAGCTTCGAAAATTTCTGTAACACGTGGGAGACCGCCAACAATGTCAGCAGTACCCTTAACTTCACGAGGACGACGAGCAAGCATTTGACCAGTGACAACGTTGTCACCATTTTTCACTTCCAAGCGAGCTTTCGCAGGGAGGTGGTGGAAGTCAAGTGTTTGGTCACCCTCTTGGAGGAGGATTTGTGGGTGTAAGTCACCAGTGTGCTCTGTGATGATAAGTTCAGTAACACCTTTGGTTTCTTCTTCGCGCAGTGTTGTGCCAAGCTGAACATCTTTAAAGACGACTTTGCCGCTTTTCTCTGCCAAAATGGGCATAACGTGTTGGTCCCATTCGACAAGAATCTTGCCTTTTTTGACCTTAGTGCCTGACTTCATAAGAATGATTGAACCATAAGGAACTCGGAACGCTTTGTCTAGCTCTCGACCTTTGTCGTCAACAATGACTAGCTCACCAGTTTGCTTCAGTGCAATTAGTTGACCTTTTTTGCTTCCTGGAGATGGAACTTCATTACAGTCTCGAAGAACTAAAGTACCTGAACTTGGGGCTTTGTAGTTTGCGTCAATAAAGTCACGAGATGCAACACCGCCGGTGTGGAAAGTACGCATAGTTAGTTGCGTTCCAGGTTCGCCAATGGACTGCGCAGCAATGGTTCCGACTGCCATTCCCTCTTCAACAAGTTGGCTTGTTGAAAGGTCATGACCGTAACAAAGTGCACAACAACCAGATGCAGATTCGCAAGTTAGCGCACTTCGCACTTGAACTGCGTCAATATTTAAGCGATCAAGTTCAGCGGCAATTGTTTTGTCGATGACTTGTTTGTTCGCAACGATTACTTGGTCAGTTACTGGGTTGATAATGGTTTGCATACTTGTGCGGCCAATAATGAGTTCACTCAATTTAATGTGTATCTCATCATTCTTATAGACAGCACGTTTTGTAATACCACGCTTTGAAGCACAGTCGAAATCATTGATTACAACTGGTTGTGAAACGTCATACAATTTTCTAGTTAGGTAACCAGAGTCAGCAGTTTTCAACGCTGTGTCCGCAAGACCCTTTCGAGCACCGTGCGTTGATGAGAAATATTCAAGAACGTTCAGGCCTTGCCTAAAGTTAGCTTTAATCGGCGTTTCGATAATTTCACCAGATGGTTTAGTCATCAAACCACGCATGCCAGCAAGTTGCTGCATTTGGCTTGTGTTACCACGAGCGCCTGATTCTGACATAAGGAAGACTGGGTTGAGGTATCGGTAGCCTTCTTTGGAATCGATTTGAAGTTCACTGTTGTCAGCTTTATTACGACGGTCAAATTTAAGAGTGTCAAGAAGTTTTGTAGTTAATTCTTCTCGGCAGTGAGACCACAAGTCGAGCAATTGGTTGTGTCGCTCTTGATTTGTAATCGCACCCATCGCTGCAGATTCTTCAAGTTGGTCAACTTTATCTTGTGTTCCATCAATCAATGTTTGCTTCTGCGCAGGAATTCGCATGTCGGTAATCGCAATTGAAAGGCCAGACCAAGTGGCTGTTTTGAAACCGATTTCTTTCATGTCATCTAGTAATGTAAGAGTGTGTGCGCGACCCTTAATTTTGAATGTGTCATCGATAACTCGGCTGCCACCCTTTTTCGTGAGTGTACAGTTGTAGAACGGCATGCCTTCCGCAAGAATTTCGCAGAATAAAACACGTCCAACGGTTGTGATAATTCTGCCAGTTGTGGGCATTGGTTCAATAGCTGAACTTTCATCGTTCACAATGTCTGGATAACGTGGAAGACGAATTTGAATTTTCTCTTGGAGAGAAATTTTTCCAAAGTCATACGCCTGAATTGCTTCGTGCGCGTTTCGGAACTTCATTAGTTCTTCGTCTTTACGCGTATCATTTGGATCCAAGTACGTAAGGAAGTACACGCCCATGACGATATCCTGACTTGGTGAAACTAAAGGATTACCGTTAGCAGGGGAGAAAATGTTGTGCGTTGAAAGCATGAGAACATGCGCTTCAGTTTGCGCTTCCACAGAGAGTGGAAGGTGCACTGCCATTTGGTCGCCATCAAAGTCAGCGTTGTAACCTGTGCAAACAAGTGGATGCAATGTGATTGCTTTACCTTCAACAAGCACAGGTTCAAATGCTTGAATACCCATACGGTGAAGGGTTGGGGCACGGTTCAGTAGTACTGGATGTTGGTAGATGACTTCTTCAAGAATATCCCAAACTTCTTCATCACGTCGTTCAAGCAGGCGCTTCGCAGACTTAATTGTGTCTGCAAGACCTTGTTCTTTAAGTCGACGAATGATAAATGGCTGGTATAACTCAAGCGCGATTTTCTTTGGAAGCCCGCATTGGTTTAATTTTAGGTTTGGACCAACAACAATGACTGAACGTGCTGAATAGTCAACTCGTTTACCGAGTAAGTTCTCGCGGAAACGACCTTGTTTACCTTTAATCATATCAGTGATTGACTTAAGAGGGCGGTTTGAACTACCAAGAACAGGGCGACGACATCGACCATTGTCAAAGAGAGCGTCAACAGCTTGTTGAAGCATTCGTTTTTCGTTACGAATGATTACTTCAGGAGCGTTCAAGTCCATCAATTTTTTTAACCGGTTATTTCGGTTAATGATCCGGCGGTATAAGTCGTTCAAGTCGCTTGTTGCGAAGTTGCCTGACTCGAGCATCACGAGCGGTCGAAGTTCTGGTGGAATAACTGGCACAACATCAAGCACCATCCAAGATGGTTCGTTATGACTGTTCTTGAGTTGTTCAACAAGTTTTAATCGTTTTGCAAGGTCTGCAGTCTTTTGCTTAGAACGAGTATTTGCTAGTCCTTCACGAATTTCTTCAATAACTTCGTGTAGGTCGAGTGCTTCGATAAGTTCTTGGACTGCATTTGCGCCCATCACTGCTCGGAAATCGCCGTAACCGCCTTGACTCATGATTTCTCGGTATTGGTCTTCTGTGATAACTTGTTTGTACTCAAGTGGAGTACCTTCAATTTCAGCATTGCCTGCTTCAAGCACGACATAATCTTGGAAGTAAATTATCTTCTCAAGGTCTGAAGTTTTCATCGCAAGCAAAGTGCCAAGGCGACTTGGGAGTGCTTTAAAGAACCAAATGTGAACGACTGATGCGGCAAGATTGATATGCCCCATTCGCTTTCGGCGAACGCGAGAGTGCGTAACCTTTACGCCACATCTGTCACAGATGATGCCTTTGAATTTTGTGCCTTTGTACTTGCCACAACCACATTCGTAGTCACGCTCAGGCCCAAAGATACGTTCACAGAACAAGCCGTCTTTTTCTGGACGGTATGTTCTGTAGTTAATAGTTTCTGGTTTTTTGACTTCACCAAAACTCCAACTGCGGATGTCGCTTGGGCTTGCAAGGCCAATTCGGGCAGACTTGAAATCGTTGATTTTATCGAAGACTTGTTCAGACATACTTCTTTTTCCTATCAAATAATCGTTGAAGATCGTTGTGTGTAAAACCGGTGGTTAACGAGTGGATCAGAGGAGACTTCCTGTTTCTTCTTGATCCTTCTCCAATTCAATGTTCATACATAGACCTCTAATTTCGTGGCACAACACATCGAATACAACTGGCATGCCAGCTTCGAGGACATTTGTACCCTTCACAATAGAGTCGTAAATTTTGGTTCGCCCTTCGACATCGTCACTCTTGACGGTGAGAAGTTCTTGCAACATGTACGCTGCTCCATACCCTTCCAAAGCCCATACTTCCATTTCACCAAATCGCTGGCCGCCTGTTCGGGCTTTACCGCCAAGAGGTTGTTGCGTAATCAAACTGTAAGGACCCGTTGATCGTGCGTGAATCTTGTCATCAATCAAGTGATGGAGTTTCAGCATATACATAACACCAACGGATGTTGGTTGAATGAATTTGTCGCCAGTACGTCCGTCGTAAAGTTGAACTTTGCCAGCAAATGGAACCTCAGCCATAATTTCTCTTGAGTTGCCAGGGTCTTTACCAGTTTCTTCAAACTCTTTTCGTTTCGCGAGAACTGAATCGTTTGCTTCTTGAATTGCTTCGAGAACTTCTTTTTCAGTTGCACCGTCAAAGACTGGTGTTACAGCTTGGAAGCCGAGGACCTTTGCAGCCCAGCCAAGGTGTAGCTCGAGAAGCTGACCAACATTCATTCGAGAAGGAACACCAAGGGGGTTGAGTAAAATGTCAACCGGTGTGCCGTCTTCCATAAATGGCATGTCTTCTTCTGGAACGATTCGTGCGATAACACCTTTGTTACCGTGTCGACCAGCCATCTTGTCACCAACTGAAATCGAACGCTTGTTTGCTAGGTATACAACTACTTTTTCAAGTACGCCGGAAGCGAGTTCGTCGCCACGTTTCATGTGCGCTAACTTGCGTTCGGATTCACTTTGGATAGCAACAATTCGTGGCCAGTATTGTTCTTTAACGGAGACGGCAGTTGCTTTTGTATCTTTTGAACCCTTAATCCATTTGTCATTGAAACCGCCAATTTGCTCAATGATAACTTCTGGAATGTCCGAAATACCAACGCGTTGACGAGTTGAAGGGTCAACCATTTCAGTGCCAAGGATTTCGTTCATTGCTGCTACCATTTCTCTAAAGAGAGCAATGGCCTTTTCATTCATTTCTTCTTCGTATGCTTCCATCTTTCTGTTAGCAATTTTCTTTTGCTCAGCATCAAGGTGCATACGCCTGCTGAAGTGGTTGGCGCCAATGACGACACCACTGCTACCAGCTGGGACGGTTAAAGATTCGTTTTTAACATCTTCGCCTGCACGACCGAAGATTGCATGGAGCAACTTTTCTTCAGGTGTGAGTTCGTTTTTACTCTTTGGAACAACCTTGCCAACAAGAATGTCGCCAGGCCCAACGCGAGCACCGAGGCGGATGATCCCTTCTTCATTAAGGTTCATCAACTGCCGTTCAGAAACATTTGGGATGTCACACGTGAACTCTTCTTTACCAAGTTTGGTGTCTCTTACTTCTACATCATGTGAATCGATATGAATTGACGTAAAGACGTCGTCTTTAACAAGGCGCTGAGAGATAACAATCGCATCTTCAAAATTATAACCATCAAAAGTATTAAACGCGACGAGGACATTTTTGCCGATTGCGAGTTCACCATCAACGGTAGATGCGCCATCTGCAATGATTTGACCAGCTTTAACTTTGTCGCCGATTTTGACGATTGGTTTTTGGCTTTGGCAAGTTTTTTCATTGAGTCGTCGGAATGTTTTTAGTACATATTCGTCTGCGTTGTCAATTAATATTCGTCGAGCATCAACATAGGTAACGACACCTGCGTTGGTTGCTTTAACGAGCATGCCGGAGAAATTGCCAACAATTTTTTCCATGCCAGTGGCGATGATTGGTGGGTTTGGAATAATCAACGGTACAGCTTGGCGTTGCATATTCGAACCCATCAACGCGCGGTTTGCATCATCATGTTCAAGGAACGGAATCAATGATGCAGAGATACCAACTAGTTGTTTTGGTGAAATATCAACATATTTGACTTCAGTAGGGACAACCTGTGTCAAATCGCCGCTTTTACGAGCAATGACGTAATTTCCAGCGACATTGTTTTTGTCATCAAGCACCTCTGTAGGTGCTAGGACGGTGTGCATTTCTTCGTCTGCACGAAGGTAGATCACTTCATCGCCAGCTTTCTTACGATGTACTTCTCGGTAAGGAGTTTGAATAAAACCATAGTCATCGATTTGAGCGTAAATACCAAGTGAAGCGATGAGGCCAATGTTTGTGCCTTCAGGAGTTTCAATTGGGCAAATACGACCGTAGTGAGAAATATGAACATCGCGAACTTCAAAGCCTGCACGTTTTCGGTTCAAACCGCCAGGTCCAAGCGCAGATAATCGACGTTCGTGAACGAGCATCGAAAGTGGATTTGTTTGGTCGACGACTTGCGAAAGTTCACTACGACCAAAGAAGAAATCAATTGCGGAACTAACCGCTTTTGAGTTTACAAGGTCGGCTACTTTGTTCAGTTCGTCCATGTCCTTGACGCTCATCCGCTCTTGAACAGTTCGGCGAAGTTTCAAGAAGCCCTTACGCATTTCTTCGACTGCAAGTTCGTCAAGTGTACGTAAACGTCGGTTGCCCAAGTGGTCGATGTCATCAATGTGTGCTTTGTCCTTGCGGGCACGTAAGTCGAGCATGTACTCTACAACAGCGGTGAAATCGTCTGACCGAAGGTGCATGATATCTTCTGGAACTTCCATATCGAATTTACGGTTGATGCGGAAGCGTCCAACTTTGCCTAATCGGTATCGTTTGTCGTCAAAGAATTTGTCAGCGAACAGCGAACGAGCTTTTTCAACTTGTGGCGGGTTACCTGGGCGAAGTTTTCCGTAAATTTTAAGCAGAGCGGCTTCGTGTTCAGTTGCGTCAGCGAGAAAGTCAAGTTTTTCAACGGCTAATGTGTTAAGAATTAGGGGGTCAGCAGGATCTGCAATGACTGAAAGTTTCTTAATTGGAGAAGCTAAAATTGCATCGTAAGCGTCGCCAATTTGCGCACCGATTTTGCAAAGTTCTTCGCCGGTATCTGAGTCAATGATTAATTCTGCAGAGTAATACTCTGGTTTAATCTTATTAACAGACATTTCCTTAACGTCATAGAACTTGTTGAGGATTCTTTCAGTTGAACTGAAATCATCATCAAGCGCACGTAGGAAAGTTGTTGCTGCGATTTTCGCAGACTGGTCGATCTTCATTGCCAAAACATCTTTTTTGGTAACTTCAATCTCAATCCATGAACCGCGTTCAGGAATAATTCTAGCTTTATGAAGTTGCCGGTCACCAGTGTCATCTTGAATGGAGAAGTCAACACCTGGTGAACGGTGGAGTTGGTTCACGATACATCGTTCAGAACCATTGATGATGAACTCGCCACCACCAATTAGAATCGGAACCTCACCAATGTAAATTTCTTCTTCTAAAACTTCTGCAATACCATCGCGGACAAATCGGACACCAATTTTAAATGGCCGTCCGTATGTAAGACGAAGTTCTTTACATTCGTCAATTGTGTACCGTGGTTCATCAAGTTTGTAATACAAATACTCAACCCGCATTGAACCGTCGTATGCTTCAATTGGGAAAACTTCTCGAAGAAGACCTTCGATTCCAATCGCATCGCGTTTTAGCGGTTCAGTGTCTAACTGAATGAGGCGCCCATAGGCTTCGCCCTGAACTCGAGTAAGTGGTGGTACAGGAATTGCATCGCCGCGTTTTGAAAAATCGCGTACCGTTTTCGTAGCCATATAGTAACCTCACAACTGGTCGTCACTGCTGTAAAATGCAGTTTGCCTGTCTTAAAGTATGTTTTCGTGTGTGCTTCCAAGTGCCGCGACCGCCGCTGCCGAGCCACGTAGAGTATCCGAATCGCACTTTTTCGACAAGGTTTGATGGCTAAAACTTGAGGTTTTTATTAATTTTTTTTTTATTTATCCAAAGACCCAAATTGTATATCCTACTCTGTCGATATTTCTATCCATTTAGTGGTAGTTGTGCAATGCTATGCATGTAAAAAAAGACCAGCGGCCTTGGGGCCACTGGTCTTTTTAAGTCCTTGGGTAGCAGTAAGTTACTTAATAGTAACGCTTGCGCCAGCTTCTTCAAGCTTCGCTTTAACATCGTTAGCTTCATCTTCTGAAACCTTCTCTTTGACTGCTTTAGGTGCTTCGTCAACGAGTCCTTTTGCTTCTTTGAGGCCAAGACCTGTGATTTCACGAACAGCTTTGATGACTGCAATCTTCTTATCGCCAATACTTTCGAGTACTACATCAAATTCTGCTTGCTCTTCTGCATCACCATCGCCACCGCCTGCTGGGCCAGCCATCATAACTGCCCCGCCTGCTGCTGGTTCGATACCATAGGTATCCTTCATATAATCAGCTAAATCTACTGCTTGAGTCAGTGTCAAACCGGCAATTTTATCACCAATTTTACTGATTGCTGCATCAAATTCTTTTGTTGCTGTTGCTTCGTCGCTCATAATTTCGTTCCTTTTCTAAAAATGTCATGCGTCGGAGAGGAGCCACCCAGTGCGACTTTTAACCCTAACGGGCCAGTCCTTCGCTATGTTTATGCAATCCTCGCTTGTGTTAGGAGATCTTTTCGATCGTGTTTCCTTCTTCTAAACGAGTTTTGATTTCTTTGATAATCCCAAGTACATTGCTGCCTGGGCTTGTTGCTGCTTTGACCAAGTTTCCGGCTGGCGAAAGAACCAATTGAACAACTTTTGCTTGTGCTTCTTCTTTCGTTGGGTAATCGCTGAGGCGTTTAACGCCATCTGCACCTTCGAATAATTCGCCATCCAGGACAGCTGCTTTAAGTTCAAGTTGTTTGATTTTCTTTGCCCAATCTACGAGAGTTCGAGCAACATCAACGACTGAATCGCCACCACATACGAGTGCATTCGGGCCTGATAGACTCGTGCAGAGGGATTCTAACTCGGTTCCTTCAAAAGCAGTTTTAGCCAAACTGTTTTTGAGAACGGTGATATGGATGTTTTTATCGAGCAAATCAACGCGCAAATTATTGTTTTCATTTGCGTCAATCCCACGAATATCGATAATCAATGCACTGTCAACGCCGTCAAACCGTCGTTTGTATTCGGCAACAATCATATTTTTGATAGGTTTACTCATTGTGTAATTCCTTTATTGACAGCAGTTTAAAGTGCAATCTTTACGCTAGGGGTCATCGTTGCACTGATAACACAGTTTTTGACAAATTCGCCTTTTACTGCAGCTGGGCGTGCTTTTGTAATTAAATGTAAGAAAAACTCGAGGTTTTCAATAAGGTCTTCATCAGAAAAGCTCATTTTTCCAACAATACAGTGGATATTTCCACCATCGTCGTTTCGATATTCAACTTTACCCGCTGCAAATTCAGCAACTGCTGTTTCAATGTCTGGTGTTACCGTGCCAGCTTTTGGTGATGGCATGAGACCTTTTGGACCGAGTTGACGGCCTAATTTACCGACGAATCGCATCATGTCGGGACTTGCGACTGCAACATCAAAGTCGAGCCAACCACCCTCAATTTTCTTTACGAGATCTTCTGAACCCGCTTCGATTGCGCCTGCTGCTTTTGCTGCGTCAACCTTGTCGGATGAGCAAAAACAAGCAACACGAGCGGATTTGCCTACGCCTTTTGGCATAGAAACAGAACCTCTGAGTTGTTGGTCTGCTTGACGAGGGTCAATTGCGAGGTGCAATACAACCTCCACAGTTTGATCGAACTTACGCGTAGGAAAGGTTTTAAGTAACTTAATAGCATTTTTGACGCTATGTGGGTTCTTGCCTTTTTCAGAGATTTCTTGGTTCGCTTTTTGAATTCTTGTTAGCTTAGTCATGGTTTACGCACCCTCTACAGTCACGCCCATTGATCGGGCGGTACCTTCAATAATTCGCATGGCGGATTCGATGCAAGCGGCATTGAGGTCTTCCATTTTTTCTTCAGCGATTGCTTTTACTTGTTCACGTGTTACAGAACCAACTTTTTCGAGATGAGGAACGCCAGAACCCTTTTCGATTCCTGCCGCAGCTCGAATTAGAACCGAAGCTGGTGAAGATTTAATC
>JABIWU010000084.1 GCA_018701395.1 Phycisphaerae bacterium
GTGCCAAGTAAAATACAAAGCAAGAGTGCCATCACTATTATCCACTCATATATACCTGCGGTTACTTCTGCTGGAACAGTAGAAATTGCATTCCAACCAGAACCGCCAATTTGCATTTTGTTGTGAAAGTCGATGGCTGCTTTGCTCGGTTGTTTGGATGTTATAAATGCAACTGGAATCCAAACAGCGCTAACGCCAAAGGTCATGATTAGAACACGAAGTCCAAAGAGGTCGATTGTCTCACCGTCAACTTCATAGTTGGACAAGAAAATTAATACAAAAGTACCAAGTACAACTGTTGCAACAAGGGAAGCAAGTTCGGTAGCGGCATTCACTCGCCACCAGAACCAGCGAGCAATCATTACCGTTCCAATGCCGGCGAAGAACACACCAATGAACTTAAAAGCGCTGAGAATATCTGGAATCAACGTCGTTGCAACTATCGCTAGAGCCATGATGAATACCATGGTGAAGCGTGCAATCCAAACGTAATGCCGAGGCGTTGCGTTTGGTTTAATGTACGGTTCGTATACATCGTTCACGAGATAGGAAGCACCCCAGTTGAGGTGTGTGTCGATCGTGGACATAAATGCGGCAAGCATCGCCGCAACCATAATCCCCTTAAGACCAGTTGGTAAAAAGTGATCGATCATCAAGGGGAATACATGTTCAGTGTCTTCGACTTCTGGGAAGTAAATCATTGACAAGATGCCAACGACGATCCATGGCCATGGGCGCATGACGTAATGCAAAAAGGCGTACCAAAGAAAAGCCAGTTTTGCGTCTCGTTCGCTTTTTGTAGCGAGCAATCGCTGCACGGAATACCCTTTGCCAGGGGCAGATGCCCACCATAAGACCATGATGTAGACAATAAATGTAAAGAGCGGCCAACTGATTTCATCGTACCTTGGAAAGAACTCTAACAACTCAGGTTTGAACTCAGTCGAAGCAGTGAGTTTTGCCAGCATGCCTTCGCCGCTTGATGCATCGATGTATGCAATGACTGCAAGGCCGATAGACCCAATCATTGCTAGTGAAAATTGGACGATATCAGTATAGACAACACCATACAAACCAGACATCGCAGAGTACAAAAGCCCAACTAACCCAAGTACGAGCAAGACGATCCATGTGTGTTCTGGTTGGATTCCTAAAAGTACGGTTGTAATTTTTACCATTGCAAGGGTAACTGCTGCCATAACAACGCAGTTGACAAAAACACCTTGAAAAAACGACTTAAAAATACGAAGGAGTTTCGTAATTGGTCCCGGTCCATACCGAAGTTGCACGAATTCAACATCTGTAATAACTTCGCTTCTTCGCCAGAGCCGTGCAAAAATTGTTGCAGTTGCAACTTGTCCAATGAGGACACTCCACCAAAACCAGTTTGAAGCGATACCCTCTGTCCTGCTCATCGCTGAAACAAAGACAGGCGTGTCAGCTGCAAAGGTTGTTGCAACAATCGATGTCCCTGCGACAAACCAACCAAGTGAGCGTCCAGCGACAAAGAAATCCGCAGTTCCTTGACTTGCTTTTCGAGTAAACCACGCACCGATTCCAATTGCAGAAGCAACATACAAGCCAACAATCGTCCAATCAATCCACGTCATCTTGGAGGCATCATACCCAGACTCTCGAGCTCTGCTGTACACTGAGGAGTGAAATGGCAACGAACTTACAATCTACAGTATTCGTTCTGTGTAAATAGGATGAGTGACGAGAAACAGAACATCTCAAGGAGGGGCTTGCTGCGTGGCGATTGGGTTAAGCGTATATGCGAGCGTGGCTCCAAAGAAATTGCAAAAGAGAAAGAGTCGGAGTTTGTTCTTAAAAAACCTGTAGGGCAATCGCGCCGAGGTGATGGCTTCGTTCACCGACCGCCGCATGCAGTGCCTGAATCGGAGTTTATGGTTGGCTGTACAAAATGCGATGCATGTTTACAAGCATGTCCGCCACACGCAATTTTTCGTACTCCAGAAAGCGAGGGAATACATGCGGGCTTGCCTATCATTGATGCAAGTGCGCAACCTTGTTTGATGTGTGACGATATGCCTTGTGTGCCAGTTTGTGAAGCGGGGGTGCTACGAATGGATGCGCCTGTTGCGATGGGAATCGCAAAGATTGATAGTGTTACGTGCCTTGCCTTTCAGGGAACAGTTTGCACTATATGCGTGGAGCATTGCCCTGTTGAAGGTGCAATTACGATGGAAGCGGGGCGACCAATAATCAATAGCGAAAGTTGCACTGGATGCGGTGTTTGTTTATACGTTTGTCCAGCTCCAAGCCCGACGGGCTGTGCAATAGAACTAGAATCCATCGTCTAACCAAATTCTCGCATGCTAGTAATGAACACTCTTTACTAAAATGGTCGTGAGCCGTTAATTAGCCGAAGGTTAATGGAATATCATATGTGGATGACTACATCGACCCGATTGGCGAACTTTGGAGAATCTGTTTTTGCAACATGGAGTCGCATTGCAACGGAAAATGACGCGATAAATCTTGGCCAAGGTTTTCCTGATTTTGACGCGCCAGATTTTGTTAAAGACGCAGCTATCAAAGCAATTCAAGATGGCGAAAATCAATACTCTCGCCCGGCAGGACATCCGTTACTTGTTCAAGCCATCGCAGATATTTTTGAATTTCCAGTTGACCCCATGAATGAGGTGACAGTTTCATGTGGTAGCACAGAATTAATATCGAATGTCATTCTAGGTCTTGTAAACGAAGGAGACGAGGTTCTAGTCATTGAACCATTTTACGATTCGTACACAGCATGCCTTGCGATGGTGGGTGCATCCGTGAAAATAGTAACGTTACATGCTCCGGAGTTTACTCTTGACGAAGCGGAACTTCGCGCTGCATTTTCTGACAAAACGAAAATGATTATTGTAAATTCTCCCCATAATCCAACGGGTAGGGTTTTTACTAAAAAAGAACTCTCGCTTATTGCAGAACTTGCGATTCAGCATGACGCACTTGTATTATCAGATGAGGTGTATGACAAATTGGTTCTCACAGGCAAGCACATACCGATTGCAACTCTTCCTGAAATGCAACAACGAACGATTACGCTTCGTTCTCTCGGCAAGGTGTTTTCTGTAACGGGTTGGAAAATTGGTTGGGCTGTTGCTCCTCAACGGCTCACAGAAGGAATTCGATGTGCACATCAGTTCACAACATTTTGTGCTGCTACTCCGCTTCAAGTAGCTGCAGCAACAGCGCTTCGCGCACCCGATTCGTATTTTGAAGCGTACACCGCAGAGTATCGACAACGTCGCGACGTGCTTGTCGAGGGTTTACGTTCCGTTGGATTTAACGTGCACAGCCCGGAAGGCACCTATTTTGTGCTGGCTGATCACACGCCTTTTGGGTTCGCCGATGATGTTGCTTTTTGCCATCACCTCGCCAAACAGTGTAAGGTTGTTGGAATTCCACCTTCAGCTTTCTATAGCCAGAGCGATGAAGGCAAGGGATTAGTCCGCTTTGCCTTCTGCAAGGGGCTCGATACACTAAAAAAGGCAGTTGACCGCTTACAAACTATCGGTTGACATGAAAATGTTTGCTATAATGCCATGTTCCCCAAAAGGCAGGAGCCCTCATTATGTACGCAATAGTAGAAGACAGTGGAACACAAATTAAACTTAGCACCGGCGATGTGCTAGAAGTAGATATTCGTGATTTGGATGGCGATACATTCATGCTTGAGAATGTTCTCATGCTTGGAGGTGATGGCGAGCCAACTATTGGCACTCCTTACGTTGAAGGCGCTTCCGTTGAAGTGGAAGTTCTTGAAGAGTTCAAGGATAAGAAAATTGATGTTATTAAGTTTAAACGACGTAAAGGGTACCGACGAAAGACTGGTCACCGTCAACGTTTACTTAAAGTCCGCATTGGTGAAATTACAGCAAAGAAACAATAGTCCTTAGTAACTATTGAAGAATTCGTTGGGCTGCATTCGATATTTGGTTTGCAACTTGTCTGTTGGGCACACTTGAAATGTTGCCTACCATTGTTGCAGGGCTTAACAAATCATTAAAATGTTCGGATGTGGATTGAAGTGCAATGGTTGCTTCTTCAATATTCAGTGAAATTCCCTTTGATGGGGTGCCATATTTCCAACAATAGCCACCACCTCCATACACGCCGACAACTCCGTCAGAAATAATGAGGTGTTTAATTGTCAAATTCGTGGATGTCGAAGCAAGCGGTGTTTTGCCTGCAACTGGAGTCCACAAAATTTGTAAGTGGATAATTTGGCCATTAGAGAAATCGCCGGAGAGTAGTTGGTCCATTGGTATATCAGTCATCCAAATATCACCTTCGTTTGCAAAGCCATCGGTGCAAACGATAGTTGTGCAATTAGTGAATAAAATCGCACGGTCAAGACCCATTGAGTGGACCTCAAGGGAAGAGTTTTGCGTGGTACTGCCAGCAGTTGAGCAAGCAGTTACTAACAATAACGGAAGGAAAAATAACTTATGCTTCATTTGGTTGTATCGCGCCTTTGTTTGCGATTTTTGTAGAGTTTTCCTGTGAGCCTGTAATTGTAGAAAAGTCGATGCCAAGGGAAGTTAACGCATCGCGTTCGACAATTTCTTTTACTCTGGCTCTTGGAATTGGTGGGAGCAACGTTCCTTTGATGGAAACATTTACGCTATACAACGATTCAATTGCTAATTGCGGCGTTGACATTGGGAAGCCAGAACCAAAGAGAAGGCGGTTCATCACGTTTAAACTCCAAGCTGTGGAGAGAGCGTTGTACACCTGCCAAGGTCTTGTTGCAACACCAGAAACTTCAGCAAAGACATGTTTATGTTTGCCAGCAAGAACTAACATTTCGTCAATCCATGGGTAGCCCATTTGGGTAAACATAACATGTAAATTAGGGAATGCTCTTGCGACTTCATCCCAGTGAATTGGTCGTGCAAAATCGAGTACTGCAGCAGATGGAATTGGTTGAGGCATCGTCACTAAAACAGGAAGCCCATTCTCGCAACACCACTCATAAACTTTCATCGCAGATGAGTGGGTTGGATGAAATCCAGCAAGTGAAGGCGACAGAGCAATGCCTACAAAACCAAGGTCAAGGGCAGTCGCTAAATCCTGTTCGATAGTATCGGCAAGCGGATCAATGCCAGCGATACCAAGTCGGTGGTGTGGGTCTCGACTAACAAAGTCAGCAATCAATTCGTTGGGAACATTGGCGCCGATGAGTTCTGCGCGATGACCAATGACAAAAGATGCATCGATGCATGATGTTGCTCTGCCATGGGCAGCGGAATCGCCAGAGGGCTCAGCCCAACTTTTGGGTGCGTTCTTAGCAAGGGTTTCGGCGGTCTCAAGCCCGAGTTGCCTCGCATCGGACCATAGTCGTGTATGACAGTCAATAATCATTTATCTCTCCAAGTAGTACTGCTAATTGTAACGGCATACATGCTACTTAGACTATAGGAGTATCATGGTATATATGACTCTTCCTGATGAAATATCGCAAAAAACCACTACTGCGCCCGCCTGGAGTGATGCCGAACTGTCAAAAAACCCACATGGTGCGCAAGACAAGGCAGAGCGAGTCGAAGCGATGTTTACCTCGATTGCACATTCATATGATTTGAATAACAGGGTGCACTCAATGTGGCAGGACCAAGTCTGGCGTTCTAGAGCCGTGCGGTTGGCGAAACTAACTGGAACCGAAGATATTGTCGATGTTGCTTGTGGGACAGGCGATTTATCCATGGCTTTTTACAAAGCCAATGTACGCTCAGTTATAGGTATCGATTTCACGCAGGCGATGCTCGATTTTGCAGTTGCCAAAGCAGTAGCATCTTCGATGGAAATTGAATATCGCCAAGGCGATGCTATGGATTTGGATTTACCAGATAATTCTGCAGATGTGGTTTCAATTGCATTTGGAATACGAAACGTACAAGATCCAGACAGGGCTTTTGCAGAATTTTATAGAATTCTGAGGCCAGCAGGGCGGTTGATAGTCCTTGAATTTTCAACACCTAAAAACTGGTTTGTCCGTACATTTAATTCTTTTTACACGAATAAAGTTATGCCAATTACTGCAACATTAATTTCGAGAGATAAAAGCGGTGCCTATAAATATCTTCCAAAGAGCATCGAAACATTCGCAGATGTAAAAGAATTAGGCTCGGGAATCGAACGTGCTGGTTTCGTGGATGTTACGCAAATACAACAAACTTTTGGCGTTTGCACAATTACAACCGCAATAAAAAATTAATCGACTTTTTCTTGCGATTCTTCGGGTTTTTTTTGGTTAAACATCGCTGCATTTTTCATGCCTTGTCGGATAACCTCATAATCTTTCAAAGAGGCCTTTGTGAAACCAGAACAACCTAGTTCGCCGATTATTTCTGAGTTGTCCAGTTGTAAAAGTGATGCGGTAATTGCAGAACTTATATCTTCAGGAAGTTCTGCTCTTGCAACCCATGGTTTTGTGACATTCGCAAAGGTTTTAATAATCGTAATTTCTTCTGGGTCGCATAGTTTTTTAAATGTGGATGCTTTTAATGCGCCAGCGTCATGGGTACCTGTAATGACGGCCTTTGCAACAAGGTCGTGCCTTCCAAGAAATTCAAAACTTGCAAGATCATTTTCGTAAACATCATTTTCAACTAAGAGGGACTGGGCAAGATACCTTCCGATAGTTGAATATTTATCGCCAAAAGCGAAGTTTTTTCCTTTGAGATCTTTTAAGGAATGGATGCCGGAGTCTTTTTTGGCAATGATGACACCATTAAAAGTTTTGATCCCTTTTCGGAGTTCCATCGCGAGTAATCTAATTTCTGGATTCTTTATTTCTGCGAGGATGTAGGATGATGGACCGAACCGAACAAAATCAACTTCGCCAGTAGCAAGCGCTTCAATGCCAGATTCATAGTCTTTAAAAATCGTTAGGTGTATATCGACTTTTCGATTGAGCTGATTTTCAAGTGGTGCAGTAAGTGCTTCAAGAATTGGAGAAAACTTTCTGTACATAACAGTTGCTCGGTCAGAAGGGTAAACGCCAAAATTTAAAATAAGGGGTTTATCTTGCGTTGCTTGAGCAGAGAAACAGGTTATCAGGAGTAGTAGTATTTTTAACATAGCATTAGGGTAGTAAGTTTTTAAAGCGATGCAAGGATTGCATCGACATTTTCGCCTGCGTCGCCAAATAACATCGATGTATTTTCATTAAAGAAGAGTGGGTTGCCAACACCTGCGTATCCAGCACCCATAGATCGTTTCATGACAATTACATTTTTAGCATTCCAAACTTCCAGGACCGGCATGCCAGCAATTGGGCTATTTGGGTCATCAAGTGCGCTTGGATTAACAATGTCGTTTGCTCCAATGACCATAACGACATCTGTAGCGGCGAATGTATGGTTGATTTCGTCGAGTTCTAAAACGATATCGTATGGAATGTTTGCCTCAGCAAGCAGTACATTCATATGACCTGGAAGTCGGCCGGCAACTGGGTGAATTGCAAATAGAACCTGTGTATTGTTCTCGCGCAGTTTCTTCGTTATTTTTGCAATTGTGTGTTGGGCTTGGGCAACCGCCATTCCATATCCGGGAACAATTGTTACGCTTTTAGCATTCTTAAGTAATTGTGATGTTGCATCAGTATCAATTGAAGTGACATCACCATCCGGTGTTTTCATTGCGCCACCTCCGCCGCCATCTCCAGTGCCAAAGCCACCCAAGATAACACTAATGAGCGAACGGTTCATGCCACGGCACATAAACAAACTTAGTATCAGGCCACTTGAACCAACGAGTGCACCGACAATTAGAAGTAGGTTGTTGCCGAGCATAAAACCAGCAGCAGCAGCAGCCCAACCAGAATAACTATTGAGCATCGAAACAACAACAGGCATATCTGCTCCACCAATGGCCATCACGAGGTGAACGCCAAGGATGCCAGTGAGTGTCAAGGCAATCAATATGGAAGTAGTTGGGTCAGTAATTACATTATGAGAAACGAATTCCATCCCAAGCCATACAGTTGCAACGAGAATAATCAAGTTAAGAAAATGTCGAGCCGGAAGAAGTAATGGCTTGCCAGAAATCAATCCTTGTAATTTTCCAAATGCAATTACTGAACCAGTAAAGGTAATTGAACCAATGCAAACGCCAACAAAGATTTCAATGTTGTGAATAATTCCTGCGATTCCCTCATGCGCTATTTTTGACTCGTCAAGTTGCAAACTTAACCCAACTAACACGGCTGCAGCGCCAACAAAACTGTGCAAAATTGCAACAAGTTGTGGCATATCTGTCATTTTGACTCGAGCGGCAAGAACTCCTCCGATTAGTACTGCTGGGAACATGGAAACTGCGAGTATCCCATATGCAGTAACTTCTTCGCTGGCAGTTACTGCGATGAGTGCCAGTAGCATTCCCAAAATGCCAAACCAGTTTCCTCTTCGGGCACTCTCTTGGTTTGAGAGTCCACCCAAACTCATGATAAAGAGTACAGCGGCGACGATATAAAAAATGACTACTGCATTATTTGACATGTAATTATTGCCTAAACATCGCAAGCATGCGGTTAGTAACGAGGAATCCGCCAACAACGTTGATGGCTGCAAGTAGAATGGCTGCTGCGCCTAAGATGACGCTAGCATTAATTTCACTTTGTGAAATTTGTAAAATCCCGCCGATGATAATTATGCCTGAAATGGCATTTGTAACACTCATGAGCGGCGTATGTAATGCTGGTTTGACATTCCAAATAACTTGCCACCCAACAAAACATGCCAATACGAAAACGGTTAACTGGTCTATAAAACGTTCTACGAAGGGATCATTATTTGGCAGACTGTTTCCTGCACTATAAATTCCAATTGCAATTGCTAAGAGAATTATGTATTTGAGAATTCGACCAACAGAAAAAGAAATTTCTTGCTCTTCGCTTTTTAATTCAACTTTTTCTTCTTTAGAAGGTCGTAGTCCTGTGTCGACCGAATATTTTGGGCCTGGGTTTTTTGGTTTTGGTGGAGGCCACATAATGCTACCTTCACGAAGAACAAGTGCACCTCGAATTATTTCATTTTCTAAATCGACTGAATATGCTTCCTTGCCACCCATTTCATCGAGAAGATGCACAATGCCTGCGCTGTACAATCGACTTGAAAGTGCCGCCATTCGGCTTGGAAGGTCGGTGTAACCAAGAATAGTAACACCATGGTGGACGACTTTTTCGTTTGGCTTCGTAAGCGTACAGTTGCCGCCTTGTTCAGAAGCGAGGTCAACAATTACAGATCCCTCACGCATGCTTTCGACCATGCCGGATGTGATTAACTTCGGTGCTTCTCTGCCAGGAATCAATGCAGTTGTGATAATTATGTCGACTTCAATTGCTTGTTCAGCGAATAATTTCATCTCTGCTTTGATGAATTCTTCACTCATGGTCTTTGCGTAACCGCCACCACCTTCGCCATCTTCTTCTGGGAAATCGAGTTCAAGGAATTCTCCGCCAAGACTTTCGACTTGTTCTCGAACAGCAAGCCGTGTGTCGAATGCTCGAACGATTGCGCCAAGACCTTTTGCTGCGCCAACAGCAGCAAGTCCTGCGACTCCGCCACCAATAATTAATACTTTTGCGGGGTCAATTTTTCCGGCAGCAGTAATTTGACCGGTAAAGAAGTGCGGAAATTCGTGGGCTGCTTCTACAACAGCACGGTAGCCCGAGATATTCGCCATGGAACTCAACGCATCCATTTTTTGCGCGCGCGAAATTCTTGGGATGCAATCCATTGCAAGAACGGTTGCATTTTTTGAATTTAAGCGGTCTAACAGTTCGCCGTTTTTAGCAGGCCAGAAAAATGAAATGAGCGTACCGCCCTCTTTCATCATGTCAGCCTCGCTAGTCTGCGGTTCACGAACTTTTATGATAATGTCACTTTGTGCCCAGACCTCGCGAGCGTTTTGCGCGATTGTCACGCCAACTTCTTCGTATTTTGCGTCAGAGTAATCAGCCGCTTCACCAGCGGTTGTTTCAAGGATAATTTCGAAACCCAATTTACGAAGTGCTTCAGCGCCTCGGGGTACAAGTGCGACTCTTCGTTCTTCTAGGAAAATTTCTTTAGGTATACCAATAATCATGGTCAGGCTCCAAATAGGTAGAGCCCCTTATTCTACCGTATTGCGGGCACTTTTGCACCTTCTATACCGCAAGAGATATCTCTGTAAACAAGACACAAAAAACAAAAAACAGTGTTCCTGCTTTCATAAAAACGGTGGATGCAGATCGCCAAAGTGATTGCAAAGCTATCGTTAAGATGATGCGCGATGCAACAGGCGTAAAACCCGCTATGTGGGGCGAGTCAATTATCGGCTTTGGCGATGAGCACTTAATCTATGCTAGTGGGCGAGAGCTTGACTGGTTCAAGATTGGTTTTTCGCCTCGAAAAAAAGAAATTTCGCTCTACTTGATGTTCGATAACAGCATTATTAATGATTTATTAAAAAAACTCGGACCCCATAGAGCAGGCAAAGGGTGTTTGTATATAAAATCATTAGAAGGATTAGACCTTGAAGTCTTACTAGCCATATTTAAAAAATCAGAAAAAGTTAACTCATAACGGAGAACAAAAATGATACTTGCCCAAATTGCCGAAACAGATACTACAACATATAACGAGGCATTAACAGGTGCTGCAGGGGGAGCTATTGCAGGCGCGCTTCTCTTCTTTATAGTCCTCGCTATTGTTATTCAATTCATTGTTTGGGCAGGCATGTAGAAAACTGCGAGCAAAGCAGGGCAAGTTGGAATCTTGGCGTGCATTCCAATTGTTCAAGTCATTATATGGTTGCTGATTGCGCAGAAACCGCTATGGTGGATTCTTTTATTTTTTGTTCCACTTGTCAACATAGTTGTCATAGTGATCGTAATGAATGGGATTTCAAACCGTTTTGGACGTGGTGTTGGTACGACACTAGGATTAATATTCTTGCCATTTATCTTTTGGCCAATCCTTGGATTCGGAGACGCAGAATACCAACCCTAAGTTTGTGGGTGTGTTTGCAATAAAACCATATCGTGGTATCTTTCACTACGGTCCATCAACTCGTTATGTGTGCCAGATTCAATAATCTTTCCTTTGTCAAGGACAAGTATTTGATCGGCATCTCGAATAGTGCTCAGGCGGTGTGCAATAACAAAACTGGTTCTGTTCTTTAGAAGAGTTGACAAGCTAGTTTGAATGAGCCGTTCGGACTCTGTATCTAAATTGCTTGTTGCTTCATCTAAGATAAGTATGCGTGGATCTGCTAACAGAGCACGAGCAATAGCAATTCGTTGCCTTTGCCCGCCACTAAGTTTTACCCCGCGTTCGCCTATTTCTGTTTGATATTGATGTTTAAATTCACTGATAAAATCATGCGCTGCAGCTTGCTCTGCAGCTTGTTGAATTTGCGCTTTAGTTGCGCCGCGTTTTCCGTAAGCAATATTACTTGCGATAGTGCCTTCGAACAAGAAAATATCTTGCTCTACAATGCCAAGCAATGATCTGTACGAGTTTAACTCGATTTCATTTAGAGGAACGGCATCAAGTTGAATGGTGCCAGTTGTACACGTATAAAAAGCAGCAACTAAATTGCATAGAGTTGTTTTACCAGAACCACTGGGACCAACAAGCGCAATAGTTTTACCTTTTTTCGCTTCAAATGAAATGTCGTGTAATACTTTCGTATCAGAACCGGGGTACGAGAAAGATACATGTTCAAATCGAATTGCGCCAGAGGATGTGTTTAATGAAACAATCTTTCCTCCGGAATGTTCTTCTTGCTCGGTAGTTTCTCCGAATAAATCTAGAACCCTATCTAGAGCGGCGAGCGAATTTTGTAATTGGGTGGCACTTTCTGCTAGCGTCGCAAGGGGACCCATGAGCATTGCGAGATAGGTTAAAAACATGACTAAGTCGCCAGCAGTTATTGCTTGTGACGCTGTGATTTCACCTGAAGCGATTAACGTTCTATCGTGTAATACTTGCCAGCCGCCGAACCATAAGAGCGCAGCGGTTGCGATTGGTATAAGAACCGACCAAGCAATATCGATACCCCGCGATAACCACCAAGCAAGAAGTTCTTTTCTTACGAGCAAGTGGTTTGATCGAATCCAGTTTGAAGCCTCAGTACGTTGCCTAGAAAAACTGCGAACAACGCGTGCGCCACCGAACGACTCAGTCACCATTGCATCACAATGTTGTCTTGTTCCGCGAATGGAACGCCAGAGCGGTCGAATTCTACTAATCCAGGTGCGGTGTGTGAAAAATACAATTGGAAACAACACTACTGAAAA
>JABIWU010000085.1 GCA_018701395.1 Phycisphaerae bacterium
ACAAACGCATTCTCGATTGTAAACGAATCGCCTTGTTGAATTGTCATAGGAGAAAGAGTTGAATTTATAATGCTACCATCCGCGTAGTATGATTCAACGCCCATATCTTCAATATTTTCTCTTGTGCCTTGGTCGTCATATAGCATGTTGAGAAGTTTGGCATCTCTTCTGTGCAGACCAACCGGATACTCAACATGATACGTTTGATTGTTGAACATAATGGTTGGCCGGTTATACTGATAGGATTCGGCACCACAATCAATGTTTTCATAACCAATGGCATGGCCCATTTCATGAATCATTGTTTTTTGAAAATGCCATTGATCGCTTGTGCCAAACGAATCATCAAAGTCATACACAAATGTTTTGTCAGGATTAAGGAAGATATCAGCTTCAATAATCTCTTCAGAGGATGAATAGTAGCGAGTCTGACAAAGCCCTCTAGATCCCGAACCCCATCTTGCACTTGCGCCGTATACACTTTCTAGGGTATCGCTATCAATCCAACCACAAATTTCAGAGTCCCCATTAGTGGAACTCCATGTTCCATCGGAATCGATATACCTATTCACATCAAAATATTTATTAAATCGTGCCATCATAGAATTGTTATATGAAAAACTAGTCCATGATTCGGGTACTTGTTGAAATATGTTAAAGAGATCTACGTAGCCATCACCACATAATGTGAGTCCTCGCTCAATGGCTGGCAATGTTGAAGATGGTTCGGGTAAATGGATTGGTTTGGATTTTTCATTTCTAGCAGTGTAAATCATTTCTAGCATTTCATCGAGTGTCCAAGCAGTGACGGATTCAGTTGGAGTAGCAGTAACGGTACTCCCATCAATACTCGTGTCAATTGGATTCGCTCTAGTTATTGGTTCACGGTAGAGCGTTGCGACTCCACGATCTAAAGAGGTTGCGCGGACGCTTGGCTTTAGATACCCATTTTTTAAACCCGAAATTGGTCGGTAGCCCCAAGCGAGTGGGTACGATATTCCATCTTCTCCTTCTACAACATGGAATACACCATCTAGTGCCCCAAGTGTTGCGGAAGTAAATAGAACATCAGGGTCTTCAGCGAAGACAAGATAGCGTTCGCCAAGTTCCCACTTTGGTTGACAGCAAACACTAATGGTTTCATCTCCGATGGTCCCACCAAGTTGCTGAAGGAGCACTCGTTTTGAAAACTTTTCATCACCATATACGAGATAATCAATTTCAAAGTGTACTTGTGTGATGATAAAATCAGTTGAAGTTCTTTTTGGTGTTAACTGAGTAACACGGCCAATAAAAGCTGTTTTAGGCACGGTCGCAAGTTCGTGTAACGTTGGCGTTTCGGAATCAGCATTTGAAGTCTGCGCTGTTGATAGGCAAATAGAAGTAACCAAAAGGACACTATATTTTTTAACAGTACTAATCATGTCTCTCTCTCCATAATATAGACAGGTGTAGTTCGAGAAATACGCAATGTATTCGAATCTTTTAAATTAAGTATGGCGAATTATTCTATAAAAAGCAAGGAGAAAGTATCTATATTAATGGTTTTAGTATGTAAGTGTCTACGAACTACTTACTAATAGCCGTATGATGCTTCGGTGGAAAATGTAAACAAAAAACATTGGAACCAAATTTACAATAACAAAGTACCTACAGAAGTCAGTTGGTACCAACAAATGCCATCGTTATCTCTTTCACTGATCAAGGAATTGGGTCGGACGGCATCGAATGTGCTTGATATCGGAGCAGGTGCATCGTCTCTTGTAGATAATTTACTTGATAAAACAAATTCAAAATCAAACTACGAAGTTGGATTGGTTGATATCGCAAACTCTGCTTTTGTACACACAAAAAAACGCTTATCAGATCGCGCTTCAGAAGCATTTTTTATTGAGGCAGATGTTACAAAGCCAATCGTTGGGATAGAGGAAAACTGGGCGGATGTTTGGCACGACAGGGCAGTCTTTCATTTTTTGACTAAACCTGAACAACGGATTGGGTACGCGAACAATATTTCTAACTTAGTAAACCTAAATGGCTCGATAATAATCGCTACATTTTCATTAGATGGCCCTGAAAAATGCAGTGGTTTAGAGGTCAATCGATATGACGGTAATGGTATTCAGCAGGCTCTTGCAGAATGTGGCTTGCAATTGCAGCTTGATAACGAAGTGCAATTCGAACACGGTACACCTTGGGGCACGATTCAGCAATTTACATATGCAGTGTTAACCCTCTTGCCATAAACAATCTTTGATTAAGAGGCCATCTCTGCTAAACTATAAGGCGCATATGTATGAAATATACAAATGTAGAAATTTCACTCGCTACCATCGCCAAATGGAGAAATGCATGAACGAATTACTCGTTGCTACTTTTTATAAATTCACGAAACTAGATGATCTTGCTTCGTTGCAGAAATCAATCGAAACTCGCTGTTTAGAAAACAATGTGAGAGGCATTGTTCTTATCGCAAACGAGGGTATTAACGCAACTATTGCGGGCTCGCGTGATGAAGTGTTGGAGGTATTGCATTTTCTTTTAGAAGACCCTCGACTTGAAGGTCTAACATGGAAAGAATCAACGGCGAAAAAACAGCCGTTTAGAAAACTTCGAGTGAGATTGAAGAAAGAAATTGTAACTATGGGAGTGGAGGGGATTGACCCTGAACGATTGACGGGTAGTTATGTTAAACCTGAAGAATGGAATGCTTTAATTAACGACCCAAACGTCATTATGGTTGACACGAGAAATGACTACGAAGTCGAAATTGGGTCATTCAAAAATTCAATCAACCCAAACATAGTTTCTTTTGGCGAATTGCCGCAATGGCTAGAAGACAATATCGATGTAAATGAGCAACCACGCGTTGCGATGTTTTGCACTGGTGGTATCCGTTGCGAAAAATCCACCGCATTACTCAAAGAGGTGGGAGTGAAAGAGGTCTTTCACCTCGAAGGCGGCATTCTAAAATACCTCGAGCAAATTTCAGAAGATCAGAGTCTTTGGGAAGGTCAATGTTTCGTATTTGACGAGAGAGTCTCTGTAGGGCATGGACTCGAAGCCGGCGAATATGAATTGTGCCGTGCTTGTAGAACTCCAATTGGTGCAGTTGAAAAAGCATCTTCCTCTTTTCGAGAAGGAGTTAGTTGCCCGCGTTGTTATGACCAAACAACAGACGAGCAAAAGGCAAGATTTGCTGAACGTCAAAAACAAATTGATCTTGCAAAAAGTCGTGGCACAAAACACTTGGTTGAATAGATGAATCCTCGACCAAAGATACAACCACCTCGAAAGTTTTTGGACAGATTGTTCGAGGCAATTGCACTTGCGACTGTTTTTTATGGAATATTCTTAGTTTTACAATCGTGGTCAAGTTTGCCAGCAACAATTCCAACGCATTTCAATGCAAAAGGCGAGGCAGATGGTTGGGGATCAAAAGGAATGATTTGGTTGTTGCCCTCCATTACTATAATTATGGTTCCGATGATGTTACTTCTTCGAAAGTTTCCGTGGCTATCAAATACTCCAATTAAAATCAATGTAGAAAACGCAGAGCTCCAATATGGCCTTATAGTCCGCTTGTTGAGTCTACTTGCCTGTGCAGTCTCAATTCTTTTTACTGTACTAGTCTTTGACACCATTTCGATTGCCCGCGGAGGAACATCCTTACTTGGGTGGATGTTCCTGCCAATCATTCTCTTTGCTACAATTGCACCAATTATTTGGTATTTCATTGCTGCTTTTAGGGGGCGATAAAATCTAATCGAGGGTAAAATGGTGGGTCGATGTCAATTACACCAAAAATCATATACACACACACCGATGAAGCTCCAGCACTTGCGACCTATTCGTTTTTGCCAGTAATTAAGGCATTTACTGCTTCCTCTGGCATCGAAATTGAATTAAAAGATATTTCCCTCTCTGGGCGAATCCTTGCTCATTTTCCTGAATGCTTGACTGAAGAACAACGAGTGCCTGACGCCCTTACAGAACTAGGCGAACTAGTTAAAGAGCCAACGGCAAACATAATAAAACTTCCAAACATCAGCGCATCAGTACCGCAACTAAAGGCAGCAATTGCCGAGTTGCAAGCAAAGGGTTTTGCGATTCCTGATTATCCTGAAGAACCATCAAGCGACAAAGAACGTGCTACCCAAACAACGTACAACAAGATAAAGGGTAGCGCTGTCAACCCTGTACTACGCGAAGGTAATTCCGATCGGCGAGCACCAAAAGCAGTAAAAGAATACGCAAGACAAAATCCGCATCGCATGGGTGCTTGGTCAAGTGACAGTAAAACCATAGTTTCGCACATGCAAAGTGGAGATTTTTACACAAACGAACAATCAGTAACGGTTCCAGAAGCGACAACGGTACAAATTATCCTAGAGACTGCCGGAGATACAATCGTATTGAAAGAAGGGTTGGAACTACTTCCGGGGGAAATCATAGATGGCACGTTTATGTCCAAGAATGCACTCGTTGCGTTCTTGGAAGAACAAGTTGAAGTGGCAAAACAAGAAGGTGTATTGTTTTCGTTGCACCTTAAAGCAACAATGATGAAAGTTTCTGATCCTATTATTTTCGGTCACGCAGTAACAGTATTTTATCGGGGGCTCTTTGAAAAATACGGCGATTTGTTTGACGAACTTGGTGTTGATGTGCGAAAC
>JABIWU010000086.1 GCA_018701395.1 Phycisphaerae bacterium
CTTTCACGGTAATCATCGTAGATAGAAGTAATAATAAATTCACTATTATCTTCAAGGCCAAGAACAGATGAAGCTCGATTTGGAAATGTCGGAGTAATCGGCTCTGGTAATACTGCACCACTACGCATAAAAGTGTTATTCAATTCGATTTCATCAAATTCATCGACTTCTGATGACGAAGTAGTTCTGCCAAAGCTTCCACTGACTTCAGTCGAGCCGTCAGTTGAAAATTCAACTGTTTGCAATTCACCCGATGCGATTAACTCTTCAATTTCTTCTTCACTCATTTCAGTACCATCAGAAGAAATGACTTGTATTTCTACTGAAGAACCAACAGGAGTCATAGTGGATGACGAATGGGACATCAGCACATTAGAAGGCGATTCCTTTTTAGAGTCGCCTTGCAGTTGATGTACTAATTGTATACCAAGAATATTTTTGATTTTCGATTCCGTATTATCAATGTAAAGAGCGTTTTCTGTTTTATGCTTATCTAGTTTTGAATCAAACTCAGTTATAACATCCCCGCTCATGATTGCAATTGTCTGCACTTTTCTTGATTTTTCAAGTATATCCGCATGTGCTGCTGTTTTCTTTTTCCACTTAGAGTTAAAGGTTATTTGAATACCTTCAAGATCAATCCGTTGGCCTTCACTTAGTTCGGGCATCGCCAATGCGCGATCAAGGAGTTTTGCAATTCGTTTACCACCCCGCGAAGCATCATTAAAAGATGTAGAAAAGTAATAATCTTGAAGTTGCCGAGCGTCCTCTGCGCCTAATAATGCATCGAGTTTTTTCCATGTTTTCCAATTGAGTTGGCTAACTACGTAGGCCTGATCAATAAGTGGTTTCAATAAAATATCGCCACGGCGTTTCAAATCTTCGATTGCACCTTCATCAGACATAAAACGCATCAACAGTGCTTGCTGGCTTAAATCACGAACACCAAGTTCATCGATTTGATCTAAAGTTAACCTTACGCTCTCGACAACTGCTTCAAAGCCATCTTTCACCTCTTTGAGATACCGATGTTCATAAGCATCAAGCGCTGCATCTATTTCTTCGCTTGGTTCAGCATGTAATCTATCGTAAATCCCACGCATCTGCGAACGTGCGCCTTTATTTAACTGACCAAGAAGTTCTGTAACAAAAATGTTATACGCTTCTAACTCGCGGGCAATTCGAATTTTGCCAAGAACTTTCCGTTGCTTTACAGTGAGCATTTCTGACACTTCATCATAAAACAAATTATCAGAACGATGAATTGATTTCATTGCTCGCTTTGCTTTGCGAATGATTTCTTCAATTAACACTCGCTCTGGAATACTAAATGACATGAAGTCGAATGTTGCAGCCATACTTGCAAGCGAATTTTCGAAATCTTTTATCTCCCCATTACGAGTTCTCGAAAAATCTTCGAGGTACCGGTCATACACTTCTAGAATTGCTTCTTGTTGCACTTCAGACATATCCAGCTTGTTTGACATTCTTTCTAGTTCGCGAACTTTGACTGGATCCGACAGCAACGGAATAGATTGTGCGCTCGAGTTAGCCACGAAAAGACAAACGAATAGAACAATAATAACTGCAGTTAATTTATTTTTCATGCATATATATTAACATAAAAAAAACGCAACGAGCGTAACTCGTTGCGTTATTGGGTTTTGCGAAATTATTTTTTGCTGTATTTAAGCGGCTTTTCGCGTGCGAATGTTCTTTCCAACTGTTCGTTGGTCTTCTGTTGCACGTCGGCTAGACTCTGTTGTTAATTTAGTTTTTAGTTCTGCTGGTGAGCTTGCCCATAGGTCTGCACCAATTTCTTCAGCAAGACCTTCAACTCTATTGAATAACCCGCCGCCTACTGCAATTTGTGTGTTAGGCGAAGCACCAATTGATTTTATTGTGTCAATAATGTTTCGGATATGTGGGGCATCACTCGGCGCTGATGAGAACATGCAAAGTGCGTTTGGTTTACATTCATTTGTTTCTGCAAGAATTTCATCTGCTGGAACACCGCCACCACCAAATTTAACATTCCAACCGTCTGCTTCACAAAGGTCAGCAACAATTTGTGCCGCAAGGTCATCTGCTTCGCTTGGACCACAGAATAAAAGAATGCTTTTATCATTACTTGCTTGCTGTGTGTAACCAGCTTGCACTTGATCGACGAGCGAACGAAGTAATCGTGTTGCATAATGGTAAGCAACACTTGTCATTTGGTCAGATCGATAGAGCGTGTTGATTGCTTCAAGAACTGGCCAGAAGCCGTTCTCGGAAATCTCTTCTGCTGACCAACCACTTGTAATAGCTTCAGCGACAAAGGCGCGAGCAGTTGGTCGATCGCCGGTAATGAGTAATGGAAATAGTTTTTCAATAAATGTATCTGTGTTCACGGCAAAACCCCTTTTGCGTTGCATGCCTCTTATCCACGAGGCGGATTAATCTGTCAAAGACAGTGACCTTGTGATTCCAACCATTGAAACTCGAACCAAGGACAACCCTACAATCGTTTGGAACGGGTTCCCCGCTCGACAAATATCTGAATTCTCTGTTTTCTCTCAATATCGGACTACTTGAACTAGTCAAAAGGCGCTCAAAAACTAGCAATATGGTCCTTTTCGGCAGAATAACGCCTATTATTATCGGCTAAACCATAATAAAAAACCTCAGAACAAAATGACTCTGATGTATTTTTAAATCTAACTAAGTGTTGTACCCATTAGAGCATTGACCTCAAGAACCAACAGCAGCAAAAAAACGACTACATCTATGAAACTCAACCTATTAACACCGATTCCCGAATTTTAAATACGTGGTATAGAGCGTTTGTTATTTAAAAATCACAGTTGCGTGGAGATCGTGGAAACGGAATAACATCACGAATATTAGCCATTCCGGTGGCGTAAAGAATCGTGCGCTCAAAGCCGAGCCCAAAACCCGCATGTGGAACAGTGCCGTATTTTCGCAAATCGCGGTACCACCAGTATGGTTCTGGCTCTAAGCCACATTCTGTAAGACGGTTGTCCAAGACATCAAGGCGTTCTTCACGTTGAGAACCACCAATTATTTCGCCAATTCCAGGAGCTAAAACATCCATTGCTGCGACGGTTTTTTCATCATCATTCAATCGCATGTAAAACGCTTTAATTTCTTTCGGATAATTCATCAATACAATTGGTTTCCCGACATGTTCTTCGGTTAACCAACGCTCATGCTCCGACTGCAAATCACTACCCCACTTCACGTTGTAATCAAATTTTGTGCCAGAATCTTGTGCTTTAATTAAAGCAGAAATTGCATCGGAATATTCCATGCGTTCGAAACTTGACGAAACGAAACTTTCAAGTCGTTCAATACAACCCTTATCAATTCGTTGTTGAAAGAAGTTCATATCATCAGGGCGTTCGTTTAACAAATCAGTAAAAATAGTTTTTAAAAAGTCTTCAGCAAGATCAGCGTTGTCGTTCAAGTCAGCAAATGCAATTTCGGGTTCAATCATCCAGAATTCTGAGAGATGCCTTGAAGTGTTCGAGTTTTCTGCGCGAAATGTTGGCCCAAATGTATACACACGGCTTAATGAGCATGCATACGTCTCAACATTTATTTGCCCAGACACAGTCAAAAATGATTCTTTTCCAAAGAAATCCTTATCAAAATCGACTTTACCTTCCTCGTTCATTGGCGTATTGACCATGTCAAGAGTTGAAACTCTAAACATTTCTCCAGCGCCTTCACAATCACTTGCAGTCACAATTGGCGTGTGAACCCACAAAAATTTATTGTCATGAAAATATCGGTGCACTGCTTGCGAAAGACAGTCTCGAACGCGAGCAACCGCTGCAAAAGTATTTGTACGAGTTCGCAAATGCGAGACAGTGCGTAAATATTCGAATGTGTGCCGTTTCGCCGCAACCGGATAGGTATCTGGATCTTCTACAAAACCGACAACCTTGACTTCCGTTGCTTGCATTTCAACCGATTGCCCTTTGCCTTGCGATGCGACAAGTTCGCCCGTTACTTCAACGGAAGCGCCAGTTGTAAGGTGCACAATTTCCGAATCATAATTTGACAAATCGTTGTTCGCAACAATTTGCAATAAGTCAAAACAAGTACCATCAGTAATTTGAATGAATGACAATCCTGCTTTTGAATCTCGCCTTGATCGTACCCATCCTTGGACAGTGATAGTTTCACCTACAGGAATGCGGTTTTTTGCATCTCCAGCAACAATTGAGCAAAGCAACGTTGATTTTGTTTTATACGCCATAAGTTGGGAATAATACCAACTGCGTACCATCAGGGACAGCCCCCTTGGGACTGTCTCAAAGTGTCAATGTATAGATGCACTGCCAAGACGGCAGTTATAGAGATGTATACATGTGCATTGACAGCCCTGCAGGGCATGAAAACGGCACGGGATTTGCATTAGATATTTGTAACCATGGTCTTCCAATCCACACAATCTGCTGAAACACATGACCATAACAAACGACTTAATTTGTTGCTGACTTGTGGCTCTTGGCGGCAAGATTCTCCTATTTTGCAACTGCCACAGTTACTCGGACCATTCGGAATACGCAGTTTAACTGCAAAAAACGGTGAAGAAGCCGTCAAAGTGATCGAATCCAGTTCTATTCATATTGCAATAGTTGACCTAGCAATTCCACTCAAAATTGGGTCCTCAGACAAAAGACCTGGTGGCGAACGTGTGCTCCAACTCCTTCGCCGGCTCAACCCGCAACCCCCCACAATCGTCATTAGACCTCGGCAAACTTCCGCCCGAGAAAATGCCCGAAGTTTGGCACGTTCTCTGCATGAAGGTGCCTTTACAGTCGTCGATCGTCCAGCGATGCTAGAAACACTGCTCGATGCTCTCCAGCGAGCGCTCAGAAAGCATTACTCAAATCGATGGCCTGACCAAAATTGGAATTTATAACTTAGCGAACAAAGCACGTAGAGAAATCAGAAAGAAAACAAGGAGTACACATGAACATCAAACCACTAGGCGACAAGATACTTGTCCAACGAGCAGAAGCTCAAACACAAACAGACAGCGGAATCTATATTCCAGAGTCTGCAAAAGATAAACCAAAAGAAGGCAAGATTATCGAAGTCGGCAACGGCCACTTAAATCAAGAAACTGGCGAACGAATTCCTTTCACTGTTAAGAAAGGCGATAACGTTTTGTTCACTTCCTATGCAGGCACTGAAATCAAAATTAACAACAACGATTATTTAATTATGACTGAGGACGACATCCTTGGAATCGTTGAATAACGAATCGAGGCAACACACTATGGAACGCGGACCACTACTTGAAATAATTACCGAAATGGTAGGAACAAATAAAGAACTTTCAATTATGTTCTATGGGAAAGACAATGAACTTGAAGTAATGGATGTTTTATCCGTTGAACGATTAACAAGTTCGCAGGGAATTCACTTAAAAACAAAAACAAATAATATTTGGATAGATAGTGCGCATGTTTCTGCCGTGTGGCAAGTTCGTGACGACATCTAAACCAAAAGAAAGAAGAAAAATATGGCAGCAAAACAAATTGTATTTGATATCGAAGCTCGCGAGCACATGCTACGCGGTATTCAAAAACTAGCTAAAGCAGTAAAGACTACACTCGGTCCTTCTGGCAGAGTTGTAATTCTTGAAAAGTCATTCGGAGCACCGACCGTAACTAAAGATGGTGTTACGGTTGCAAAAGAAATTGAACTTGATGATCAGCGTGAAAACATGGGTGCTCAAATGGTCAAAGAAGTGGCAACGAAATGTTCAAAAGACGCTGGTGACGGCACAACCACTGCGACTGTGTATGCTGAAGCAATCTTCAGCGAAGGACTTAAAAATATTACAGCAGGCGCACACGCAAACCAAGTTCGTCGAGGCATTGACTTAGGCGTTGCAGCAATCGTAAGTGAATTACACTCGATGTCGAACGATGTCAAAAACTCAAGCGAAATTGCTCAAGTTGGCATGTGCGCAGCTAACCAAGACACTGAAATAGGCAAAATTATTGCCAAAGCAATGGATAAGGTTGGAAAAGACGGCGTAATTACAGTTGAAGAGGGTCAATCACTTGGAACTGATGTTGAACTTGTCGAAGGCATGCAGTTTGAAAAGGGCTACCTTAGCCCACACTTTGTTACCGATACAACAGCGATGGATGTAACGCTAGAAGACTGCTATGTATTGATTCACGAAAAGAAAATCAGCACAGCAAAAGACATGCTTCCAGTTCTTGGAAAAGTTGCTGAAACAGGCAAAGCTCTTCTTATCATTGCTGAAGATGTTGATGCTGAAGCACTCGCAACTCTTGTTGTTAACAAACTTCGTGGAACAATTAAAGTATGTGCAATCAAGGCTCCAGGTTTTGGGGACCGTCGCAAAGCGATGTTACAAGACATTGCAATCTTAACTGGTGGTGAGCCAGTTATGGAAGAACTCGGCATGAGCTTGGAAAACATTGAGTTAAACCAACTCGGTCGTGCAAAGAAAGTTACTATCGAAAAAGATTCCACGACAATTATTGAAGGTGCTGGAAAATCATCCGACATCAAGGGTCGCATCGATCAAATTCGTGCTCAAATTAAAAACACATCTTCAGATTATGATGCTGAAAAATTGCAAGAACGTCTTGCAAAATTGGCTGGCGGTGTTGCGCAAATTAATGTTGGCGCAGCAACTGAAGTTGAAATGAAAGAAAAGAAAGCTCGAGTTGAAGATGCATTACATGCTTGCCGTGCTGCTGTTGAAGAAGGCATTCTTCCAGGCGGTGGCGTTGCAGTCATTCGCGCAAAACGCGCTCTAGATGCAGCACGAAAGAAAGCTAAAGGCGACGAAAAACTTGGCATCGAAATTGTCGGACGTGCTCTTACTGCTCCGATTCGTCAAATCGCAGAAAACTGTGGCCTTGACGGTTCAATCGTTTGCCAAAAAGTCGAAGAAGCAGACGATGACCGCTTCGGATTCAACGGTTTGACAGGTCAATACGAAGACCTCATCAAATCAGGCGTTATTGTTCCCACTAAAGTGGAACGGATTGCTCTACAGAATGCTGCAAGTATTAGCGGACTTCTCCTCACAACCGATTGTGCGATTACTGAAATTAAAGAAAAAACTGAAGTTAATGCAGGCGGTATGGATGACATGGGTTTTTAATCCTCATTAGTACAACTATTCTCTTTTTACTAAAAGGAGCGCCGCGAACTTACAATGCAAGTCGCGGCGCTCTTTTTTTTTGCCACTAGTTCTTTCCCCTCCGAACAACTAGTAGACACCTTCTCTTCACCAGAATATTCGTGAAAACGAGCGAGGCGGTTCCATCGGTCCTCTGATAGAATTAAAAAACTATGGGAACAAGCGGATCACATCGACGTAAACACCGGCAACAAAGTCACAACGAATCCCACGCTCAAGGGACGATTACACCGATTCTAGAGGGCCATCCGCTCGTTCCATCGGGTAACGCAGAGTGGATAGATACCGATGAAAAATTTCTTGAACTTTGCGATTCCTTAAAAAACAGCGGAATCTTCGCTTACGACACAGAATTTATTGGAGAAGATTCATATTACGCGTTCACTTGTTTAATTCAAGTTGCTACTACGCAACGAGTTGCGCTCATTGATCCATTTAAAGTAAAAGACCTTTCACCGCTGTACGCACTCATTGCCGACCCAACTATCACAACCCTTTTACATTCCGGCTCCCAAGACCTTGAACCCGTTGCTCGGCTGTTTGGCAAAGCGCCAGCAGGAATTTTCGATACCCAACTTGCAGCAGGATTTGTTGGATTTCCATGGCCAATCTCTCTTACCAAACTGATAGAGTCAATACTTCACCATGACGTCGGGGGGCACTTTACTTTCTCGCAATGGGATGCTCGTCCGCTTTCAGAGCGACAAAGATTCTATGCAGCTGACGACGTTCGATATCTGATTGCACTGCATGAATTCCTCACTACTAAATTGAAGGAATTAAACAGAATATCGTGGGCAGAAAAAGAATTTGCAAAATTCACAACCATCGAAAACTTTAAATTTGAACTCGTCAATGTTGTAAAAAGAATTTGCAAAAATAAATCTCCACGTAAAAAAGAAATTCAACGCGTTCAAGCCCTTGCACAATTACGCGAAAACATTGCTATTGAATTAGACCTTCCAACAAGAGCAGTCATCCCAAACGAATGCGTGCTTGCTCTAGCAAAAAAACCTGTTGAAACTGTCAGCCAACTTGCATCCATTAAGGGTTTTCCTAGAAATATGGCGAACCGATTCGGAGATGAAATACTAAAAGCAATTTTAGATGCACCATCCTTAGAACCAACGCAATTGCGAAAACCACAAGCAATTGAAAAGGAAGCTGAAACAAGGCAAGAACTTGACGGTATTTGGTCGCTTTTTGGGGCCTGGTGCGTTGGCAAACAACTTTCAACTGGTCTTGTTACAAATAGACCAACCTTCACCGATTGGTTTCTAGCTCTACGCGAAGGAAACGAACTAAGCGACTCTCCACTTCAACAGGGATGGAGATGTGAAGCGGTAAAAGAATTTGCTGACATGATTTCAGGGAACGGCACAATTTCATTTTCATACAATGAAACCCTACATGCAGAAAATGTAACACCATGACAAAAGCATTCGATCCACACCAAGCAATGGCAGATGCTCGGCATGAATTTGGCGAACACGGTGGTGTCAATATGTCCATCGAAGCAAGCACAACATTCACAGTCATGACGCCCGATTTAATGCCGGAAATTTTTGCAGGGCAACTTGGACCGAACGAAGGTGGTTGTTATCTCTATGGCAGGCACTTCAACCCAACCGTTTTTGTTCTAGGCAGAATGGTCGCAGCAATGGAAGGTGCAGAAGCTGGTTACGGAACTGCGAGCGGCTTGTCAGCAATTGCTGCAGTCATTATGCAAAAGTGCGGTGGTGGTGGCAAAGTAGTTTCTTCAAACACCCTATACGGTGGCACATATGCATTATTCGAAAAATATTTACCTAAAAACTGCAATATAGAAACCTCCTTTATAGATATAAAGGATCTTGAAGCAGTTGAAAAAGCAATGCAAAATGGTGCGTCAGTTCTTTACACAGAATCGCTTTCTAATCCAACCCTACTTACTGCCGACATTTCAGCACTTGCTGAAATTGCACACAAATACGATGCCATGCTTGTTGTTGACAACACATTTACACCTTTGATTTTCAGTCCAATACAAGAGGGCGCAGATGTAGTAATCCACAGCGCAACTAAATTTTTAAGCGGTGCATCTGATGTTATTGCGGGAGTAATTTGTTGTAGCAAATCGTTTATCGAAGAGCTAATGGATTTGCACCTTGGTTCATTAATGTTACTTGGTCCGACAATGGATCCTATTGTTGCATTCCGCCTTTCACTTCGACTCCCTCATCTCGCCGCTCGAATGAAGGAACACTCAAGCCGTGCGCTCTTTATGGCAAAGAAATTACGGGAATTCGGCCAAGATGTCGTCTACCCAGGACTTCCAGAACATCCAGACCATGCGCTGTTTAACCGAATCCGAAATAAAGAGTATGGCTTTGGCGGACTCTTTACAATTGATATGAAAACTTCAGAACGTGCCGAACGATTGATGAACCTTCTCCAGAATGAACAACAATTTGGTTACATCGCAGTCAGTTTGGGTTATTTTGACACATTAATGTCGTGCCCTAGCGCGTCAACATCGAGTGAAATGAGTGAAGAAGCACAAGATACAGCAGGAATTTCCCCTGGCTTAGTACGATTCTCAATTGGGATCACCGGCTCAATCGAAGAGCGTTGGAATCAAATGAAAGAAGCAATTGAGCAGTGCTAGCAACCGGTTCGGCTTTCACCTGCTACGCTTTATAAAGATATGGCACGAGAACGAATAATTTCACCCGATGAACAATCAGTTGACAACGAATCAACTGCACGTGAAACTTCAACGCATTCCATTCGACCGACTACTTTAGATCAATATCTCGGACAAGCGGAATTGCGTGAGCGTTTAAGTGTTGCACTTGAAGCTGCAAAGGACCGCGATGATCCAATGGAACACGTACTTTTGTACGGTCCTCCAGGGCTTGGAAAAACAACACTCGCACATGTCATCGCAAATGAACTTGGTACGAGAGCTTGGGTCACATCTGGCCCAGCGCTCACAAAGGGAAGCGACCTTGTCGGAACGCTTACAAGGATGGAACCTGGGGACGTTTTATTCATAGATGAAATCCATCGCCTTCCCGCTTCCGTTGAAGAATATATTTACCCTGCAATGGAAGATTATAAAATTGATTTTACACTCGACTCAGGAATGCACGCACGAGTTGTAACGTATGCGCTTCAACCGTTCACACTCATTGGCGCAACTACACGAGCGGGTTTGCTTACAGGTGCGCTTCGAAGTCGATTCGGCATAGTGCACAATATTCGTTTTTACGAAACAGATGAACTCACTTCTATTCTCAAACAAGCAGTACCTAAACTTGGCATGGATGCAGTCGATGAACAATCACTTTATTGCATCGCTTCAAGGAGTCGCGGGACCCCGCGAATTGCCCTTCGGCTTCTGCGAAGAGTGCGCGACTTTTCTCAAGTTCGTTGTGACCATCGATTCGATCAATCCGTCGTCAACGAAGCATTAAAACTTGAGGGTATAGATGACGCTGGACTCGACACACTTGATCGAACCTATTTAGAGACACTTTCAACCGTCTACGAAGGCGGTCCTGCCGGCGTGGAAGCGATTGCTGCAACGATGGGCGAAGACGCTGGGACACTTCAGGATGTTGTTGAGCCATATTTGTTACAGGCAGGCTATTTGTCTAGGACCCGGCAAGGGCGAAAAATCACTGAATTAGGCATAAAGAGGCTCGAACAGCAAATAAAAGGTTAGATTTAGCTATTTTTCGAAAAAAATACTTTTTTTGTCATATTTCCCCTTGGCATGTACTAGCTTTTACTCAATGATATAATTGGTTGGACAGGCATGTTGCCTGTGGTATTCCGTAGATTTCGACCTCATGTCTTCCAATCTACGAACTTAGGGTAGACTATGCTTTATTACTACCCACATTATTGAAGGATTAATGGCCTTATTTTGAAACCATTGGTCTGGCCGAATCGTATGTGTGATACACACATAAAGGAAAATTTGTATGAAAAACAAGCAGCATCCGAAACATGCAATGACGGGCTTCACAATTGTTGAATTACTCGTTGTGATTTCTATCATTGCACTACTAGTTGGTATTTTGGTACCAGCCGTTCAAAAGGCTCGAGACTCAGCCAAAACAACACAATCAAAAAGTAACAGTCACCAAGTCATGATTGCATTGTCAAACTATGCGACTGATCACAACGACCGTAACTTTAGTACAGCACCAGACGACCTATCCTCGGGTGTTCGAAAAGGTATGGATATTACTGATGCAATCCAAGACGCTGAGGGTCCAGACCCAATGGGTATCGAACTCGGCGAACACGAAGCTGGTGGCGCTGCATATGTTTACTACATTGCAATGTTCGGTAACGGTGGCAACGAATCTGGCGGTATCGCTCCATACTGTTTCGCAACTGGCAAAACTACAAGTAGCACTGGCAAAATTGGATACGGCGTATGGCGTTATCCTAACTCAGGTCAAGTAGCTGGTTACATGGGTGGTATGCCACTTCACTCAGCTTACTTCGCACCTAAAGATGTTGTTCCACTTCGAGCTCTTGAGGGATGTTCAGAAATCCCTGCAACATACTGCCCTTCATCCGGCATGGCTGCAGGTCACGGTTCTCTCACTGATGCAGACGTCGTTTGGAATTCCAACATGTTGCAAGCGCCTTCAAGCTACTGCATCTCCCCTGCAATGATGTACTCACCAGCTGTGTACCAATGGGACCCACGTCCAGCACAAGAAGGCCATGCCCCTCTACAGCCAACAGATCCAATGGATCTTCCTCGTGGCTTCAAACCGCCATCAACAGACCAAGCTAAGTATCCTGGCCATAAAACATGGCTCATGGAACATAATTGGCTACAAAACGTTGACAACAACGAATGTGGTGTTAACTGGGAATTTGGCGGTTGGTTCCTCGATGGCGATGGAACTTGGGATGGTTGCGAACCTGAACACTTCAATGGAAGTCGCCACTCTGAACCAGTTACTGTAATGGTTGATGGTAGTACAACTATCTTCAACGTAGCAGACGCAGCTGGCGATGATGAGCGAATAGCAAGTCAATATTGGTACAACAACCAAGGTCTTTGGATTAAGGATATGTTTGATGGCCAAAATGGCTACTACGTTGACTACCGAACTGACTGGGTTGAATGGTCAGGTCACACACATACTAAAGATGGCATTCGTGGTCGAGACCGAATTAACGCTCAGTAAATCTTTACTAAGTTAGTTTGTTTTTTACACAGCAGGTCGCTTCTTTGATGCGACCTGCTGTTTTTTGTATCTGATTCAGTACAATGCACTGATGCCACAAACTACACAAAAATCGCTGATTGTTGCTGAATCCGTTTTGGATCTCGTTGGCGACACCCCAATGTTAAAAACACATTCGATGGACACAAACAATTGTGATTTGTTCATCAAATTAGAATCGCAGAATCCAGGGCAATCTATTAAAGACCGAATTGCTCTGACCATGATTGACAAAGCAGAACGTGACGGCGATTTACGAAAAGGTATTCGCATTATCGAAGCGACCGCTGGAAATACTGGAATCGCCCTCGCCCTTGTTGCCTCTCAAAAAGGATACGAAATTACCGTTGTTGTTCCTGACAAAATGAGTGAGGGAAAAATTGCACACCTTCGAGCAATGGGAGCAAAAGTCGTAATGGCTCGCAGTGATGTTGAAAAAGGACACCCTGATTACTATCAAGATGTTGCCAAAAAACTCGCCGATGACAACGGGTGGTTCTTTGTAAATCAATTTTCAAACGATGCAAACATTGAAGCGCACTATACAACTACCGGACCAGAAATTTGGGAACAAATGGACGGCAAAATTGATGCGGTAATCATAGGCGTTGGCTCCGGTGGAACTATTACCGGTGTTGGGAGATTCTTAAAAGAACAAAATCCAGATATTGAAATTGTTCTTGCAGATCCAGAAGGTTCCATTCTCTCGCCGCTCGTAAACGAAGGCAAAGAAGTTCAAGCGGGTTCATGGTTGGTTGAGGGTATCGGAGAAGATTTCATCCCATCTATTACCGACTTAGAATTAGTCTCAAAAGCATACTGGATAAGCGACAAAGACTCATTCAACACTGCACGAGAATTACTAAAGAAGGAAGGCATATTAGCTGGGTCTTCTACTGGCACACTTGTAGCTGCTGCAATTTGTTGGGCAAAAGAGCAAACCGAACCTAAAAGAATTGTTACATTTGCTTGCGACCATGGTTCTAAATACCTTTCAAAAATGTTCAATGATTATTGGATGCTTGACCAGGGTTTTGTTGACAGAAAACAGCATGGCGACTTGCGTGATTTAATTGCGAGGCGACATGAAACACGGGAAGACTTCACTTTAAAACCATCGCTACCAGTCATTCAAGCAATTAAAAATATGCGCTTGTACGACATCAGCCAAATGGCTGTACTTGAAAATGGAGTAGTTACCGGAATCCTTGATGAGAGCGACATCTTGCTTGCAGTGACAGGTGACGCGGATAATTTCAAGAAACCGGTACGTGATTTCATGACAACAAAACTTACAACACTTTCTGCTGATTCCAACATCGACCAACTCATCCCACTATTTGCAAATGATATGGTTGCAATTGTCGTAGATTCAGACAAAAAATATCTTGGCCTCATCACGAAAATTGATCTTATAAATCATTTACGAAAGCAGTTACCACGTTGAACAAAGAAACAAAATTCGATTCGCAAGTTGTTCATGCAGGACAATCGCATGAACCAGTTACCGGTGCGGTAATGCCTCCGATATTTCTTTCCTCAACGTACGCCCAGGAATCTCCTGGCGTGCATAAAGGGTTTGAATACACACGAAGCCACAACCCAACAAGGTACGCTCTTGAAAGATGTGTCGCACGGCTTGAAGGAAGCACACTTACAGAAGAACAAGATGTTTCATTTGGTGGGTTTGCCTTTTCAAGCGGGATGGCGGCCGTTAACACTGTCTTGGATTTGCTCGATTGCGGCGACCACGTTGTTGCAATGGATGATTTGTACGGTGGCACGCATCGCCTATTTTGCAAAGTGAAGCAACGCACATCGGGCCTCAACTTTACCTTTACCGATTTAACAAACACCAAAGCGCTTGCAAAGGCAATTACCGAAAAAACAAAACTTATTTGGATTGAAACACCAACCAATCCAATGCTAAAACTCGTCGACTTGGAAGCCGTTGTAGAGATTGCAAAAAACCGAGATATTATTCTTGCTTGTGACAATACATTTGCAACTCCTGCACTACAACATCCTTTAAAAATCGGTTTTGATATTGTTATGCACTCCGCGACTAAATATCTCGGTGGGCACAGCGATGTTGTGTCAGGAATGCTCGCAACTGGCGACGCTACTCTTGCTGAGAGAATCCGTTTCGTTCACAACTCTGCTGGTCCAATTTTAAGTCCATTCGATTCATACCTTGTACTTCGTGGTATCAAAACTCTTGGCTTGCGAATGCGTCGGCATTGCCAAAGTGCTTTGCGTATTGCAACTTGGTTGGAAAGCAGAGATGAAGTTGAAACAGTGTACTACCCTGCTCTGCCATCACATCCTCAACACCAAACGGCTCTCAAACAAATGTTCCTCGACGGCCATGTTGCAGGCGGTGGAATGATTACTTGCGTTCTCAAGGGCGGGCTTGATGCTTCAAGATCATTCTTAGAAAAACTACAAATTTTTGCGCTTGCCGAATCACTTGGAGGCGTGGAATCACTCGTTGAACATCCTGCAATCATGACACATGCTTCAGTCCCACCAGAAGTTCGCACTGAACTCGGTATTGCCGATGGCCTTGTTCGCTTGAGCGTTGGAATTGAAGATTGTGATGACCTTCTAAAAGACCTTGAACAAGCTCTGGGGTAAGTACGTATGTCTACCATCGACCTCAAACTAAACATATCACTGAATAATGCAATAGACGCATCGAGTGCAATCGAAGATGCAAATAAGGGCATTGGTATTGGCGATGAGCGGTGGCGTATGCTTTGGCATGACCCAATGCGAAGCGAACACATCAAAGCAGTGCAAAAACTTGCTGATACTCTAAAACCCGATTGTGTAAATTTTCTTCTCCTTGGAATTGGTGGTTCGGCACTAGGTGCAAAAGCGTTGCACAATGCACTTGGAGAAGATGCCCCAAATTTTTATGTCCTAGACAACATCGATCCACACACAGTTGAGCAAACAATTGGTGCAATACAACGTTCTGATCCTACATTTGAACATACTGTCGTAGCCGTCATATCTAAATCTGGTGAAACAGCAGAAATCACAGCCCTTTTGATGGTGATTGAACAAACCATGCAACGCGCTACGTTTGTTGCAATCACAGGAAAGGGCGGTACTCTACGAGAATACGCCAATTCAAAAAAGTGGCCAACGCTACCCGTTCCAGACGGCGTCGGTGGTAGATTCAGCGTCCTTTCACCAGTTGGATTATTCCCCGCTGCAATGTGTGGCATTTCAATTGTAGAATTACTTGAAGGCGCAAATGAAATGGATTTACGATGCCAACAAGTAGATGACAACCCAGCTGCCGAACTTGCTTCAGCACTTGTTGGTTCGATGCAAGAGGGCAGACCTATTCACGTGATGATGCCCTACTGCGATAGAATGATTCAGTTTGCGCACTGGTACGTTCAACTTTGGGCAGAATCTCTTGGGAAAAATAATGCGAATTCACAGCGCGTCGGCCCAACACCGATTGCCGCAATAGGGGCAACTGATCAGCATTCCATGTTGCAACTTTGGCGAGAAGGACCCACCGACAAAGTGATTGGATTTGTTCGTGTCCTGGATACCCCCACCACCGATCTTGGCAATTCCACAGTCAGCGAATCGCAGGAATGGCTCAGTGGCAAAACCCTCGGCTCGCTTTTCCTTGCGCAGCAAAATGCCACGGAGAAAGCGATGCACAGCGCAGGGCAAACTACATGGACGATGACCCTCAAATCCTTAGACGCACACTCTGTGGGGCAATTTATCGCCCTCTGGCAAGCAGCGGTAGCAATCGCTGGTCGACTATTACATGTGAATGCATACAATCAGCCCGGCGTTGAACTCGGCAAGCAACTCACCCGTAAAGCCCTCGAAAATTAAGCAAGTATTAAGTAACCCTCGGTTAATTAATTGAATCGAGCGATTCGAGGCGGTGGAATTTCACCTAAATCATTACGATCAAACGATGAAGCGCCTTCATTTTCTTTCTTGATGGCTTCGTACACTTCTTTTCTGTGTACGGGCACCGTCGATGGTGCTTTAATTCCAATTCGAACTTTATCCCCTCGAATGTCTACAACGGTTAACTCAATATTGTCACCAATCATAATCGTCTCGTCTTTATGGCGTGATAGCACTAACATAATAAGAATCCTTCCTCAAGGTTCGCCGCAACAACGGCATGTTCACCCTTCCCTGAGTGAACAGTAAAATAAAAAAATTAAGCAGTAAGTCTTTCTTGCGAAGTTAAACGAACGATTTCATGTCTCGTTGTCCAGCGTTTATCCGCCAGAACCAGTTGCATCGCATGGTGATTACCAAGATTGACAATGATTGGACCCTGCAAATTAACAGTTAGAGTTTGGTCATATTTATTCACAATGACAAACGTCTGTGCTGTCTCAAGTGTCTGAAGTGAAAGCTCTTCCATCTGTTCTTTGCGAACTGTAGCCTGATAATCTGGAACCCAGGTCGCTGGGTCAGTTACTACGAAAGCAAGTTCTGGTGCTTCAGTAGATTGCAACCAGAAAAACAAACCATCATCGTCTGGCTGAAGTAATGCGTATTGCGTATAACTGGAGAACCCTAAGAGCCCAGAAGGGAATTCTAGAATTCGGTTGTCATCAACTTCGACTGTACCGAATCGAGTGGTTTGTACCTGCATGCGAATCTTAATCCTTTTGTGGTTCTGTGCATCCTTCGGCGTCCCACTCCATCAGTGGGCGACATCCTGTCCGAGGCCAAATCGATAGAAACCACACTATCAATTTATTCCGCAAAAAAAAACGCGGACGGAATGCCATCGGCAAGTTAGGGTGTTCTTCGATAATCTCAGTTGGCACAATTAGTTAAGTCCGGTAATATCGATTATCCACGTAGCATAAAAATTAAAATTCCAATTAAAATAAGAGCGATGATGAGCAAAATGGACAGAGCAAGTACTCTTCGTTTCCCTTGTTCAAGGCGACGCTGAAGCGATCTAAATTGGGGAGAGCCAACTGACTCTTCCGCAGACTCTTCTGCTTGATTACTTTTCACAGATTCAGGCACTTGCTGCACCTGGGCTTTAGGAGGCAAGGTTAGCGGGGTTGATTGCGTGTCAAAAATTTCAGCATCTGACAAGAATGATGACATACCACTTGCCTCACCTTTTGGAGGTACGCCAAGTTCTAAGCCCAAATTATTTCGATCTATAAATTTCAAAAATTGAGCATTACAACCATCGCACGTTCGGTCATCTGGGCTAACGTGCTCACCGCAATTATGGCAGCGGCCAAGTAAATGAGCTAGTCCTTTTACCCGTCTGGCGACTTTCCAAAGTTGGCGGGTAGTTGGGCCACGAACGATTGTTTGAAGGGTGATTTTGCCTGATAATGCCAATTCAGCAAGATTATCGTAGGTAATACCAGGCCGAAATGTTAATTCTTCTTTACGAACCCACCACGGTCCGATTGCGCCTTCTGCAAGCAACAATCCGTTCGTATCTAAAAGGGTCGAACAAACGCGACACACTTTTATTTCGGGTTGAGTTTCCCCACAGATGGGGCAGACGAGTATCCTTTGCTTTGCCATGATAGTAAAGACCATTGTACAGTCCAAAATATTCCTGCTACCCCTCCTTTTAATCTTTTCAGTTGGCTGCTCAGAACGGACTGAAACTCTACGACACGAGCCAAAGCCAACTCTTCAGCAGAAATCTGCGATTGTTGCTCTTGTTGGCAAAAATACAATTAGGCGAAATGACCTCTGGCCAGCGTTAATTGAGTTAGCGGGCGAAGAAGCGATTGAAGATGCGATACATCACCTTCTACTTACCGAGGAACTCAAAAAAGTCTCTATTGCAATTACCGCTAGCGACATAGAAAATGAAAAAAAATTACTTTGGGGAGCCGCGCCTTCGGTAGATAAAATTGTATTTGAAGAAATGCTACATGCAAAAGGGCTAGGCACTTTCAGACAAAAGCGACTCCTTTGGAGGAATGCTGCACTACGAAAATTGATTGCTAGTGAAGTTAATGTAACCCCTCAAGCCATCGCGAGAATGTATGAAATTGTGTACGGACCAACTTTTCCAGCGAAAATTATAGTTTGCACTTCTCTAGATGAATCGAACGACGTATATGCAAAATTGAATGATGGCGCAAATTTCTCAACCGTAGCAATTAAGTATTCCATTGACCCAAGTGCTCCTCAAGGTGGTGTTGTCAATCCAATTTCACCAGCTGATCCAATTTGGCCAGCACCAATTCGTGAAGCAATTATAACTATAGAGAGCAACGCTTTTTCTAAACCAATTTTTATTGGCGACAGATGGGTGATTGTACTTCGTTCAGGTGAAGCAACTCCCTACGCGTATGCATTTGAAGAAGTTGAGAAAGAAATAATCACCCTTGCAACTCTTGCGCAAGAAAGATTTTTGATGAAGGAAAAATTAGATAGTTTACGAGAACAAATTTCACCAAACTATTTTGACAAAGATCTACAACGAGTTTTAGGTTCTGAATTTTAAGTTTTAATAGTAACAATACGTAAAATTGCAATTGGCATCAGTATTATTGCGGGAAGAAACACACTGACAACCGCTGGAAATCCAGCAATCGGCATCAGCATCACTACAGAGCCACCTAACATAATTGTCAAACCAACTCCACCGCAAATAATTGCTTGACGAGAAAGTACGACCGTTTCTCTTGTAATGAACAAGGGAATAACAATTGCCATCGCCAATAAATTAAGCGCAATTGAAGCAAATCTTGAATACCAATGCCGGCGCAACAACGGCGAGTCGAAACCACCTGATGCATCGAGCATACTATTCAGTTGTGACATTCCAAGCATGCCGATGTATTGACCGTACCGATGCAGTGTCAAGATATGCGGCGACAACTCAGTGTCAAAATAATCAACTTGAACTGGCTGCAAGATGATTGCCTGCCCACTCTCTTCATCAAACTCAATGTCGACCGAACGACCACTTTTTAAAAACCACCCAGCGTTCGTTGTTGAATCCCAATTTGCTGATTCAGCTTGAATTTGTTGAATCATTCTCCCTGATACATCCCTTCTTAAAAAAGATGGTTCCGTCAGAACGTCTGTGTCTGGATTAAAGGAAACTGCTAACAATAATGCTCCGCTTTGATCTGGGGTAAATGGAATTGGAAATGATGCTGCAGATTTTTCGCCGGCTTCGCCATACCCTCTAAGTAATAAAGGCGCAACTTTTGGCAACATATATTCTTGGTTAAGTAGTGCCGTAGCACTTATCCCAACCATGACAAACAAAAATGGAAATGCAATTTTTCTAAGACTAATTCCAGCTGCCATTAAAGCGACAAACTCTCGTGAGCGAAGCATATTTGCAGTGGTAAAGGCCATCGCGCCTATTGCGATAGCTCCATGAAGAAAACCAAACACTTCAAACAAGCGCGGTCCTTCATAACCGATTGAAACTTTCACAATCGCAATCAATTTCATTATGAATCCACTGTCCTTCGAGATTCGGGAAGCGATTGTCACAAATTCATCCAAATTAACGATGATATCGATTGTTGCGCCAAGCAAATAAAACAGCGTGAAAAGGACAACAAAGTTGAATATCATTCTTTTAATGATGTACCTTGTTAACCGATTCATTATGTTTGACGCAACCTATTCCAATGAAAAATAATGAATACAACAAGACCGATATTACCAATCCACATCAAAGTAAACCCAGAAAAATATTCTCCACCCCTGACCATTTGACCGCCTGAAAAGATAAGTAACAAACCAACGACTGCAGGAACAAAGACCTTTGCATACACACCCAATGGCATGACCTGTGGATATCTAACCGCAAGCAAACTTCCCAGAAGAATGACTAGCATCGGGAATATGCTGACAGCCCATCGCTGTCCGATTCTTCCCGTGATATTATCATTCATTGAGATGATGCTCATTCGTAGAGCAGTTGCTGCCTTTGCGACATCCTTCTCGTCTCTGGCATCTGCGATTGCCAATAGTTCTGTGTACGAGGAATCATCCATTTTACCAATTGCAACGTCAACCACTTGAAGAGATGGAATGACAAGTTCGCCACGAACATTCTCTCCTACTTTTCCAAAACCAACTATTACATCTTTAAGTTGTAATGTGACAGCTTCCACTTCACCCGTTTCTAATTGGTCAACTAGAAAAGTTGCAGACTTTGGAACGAGTGTGCTTGATTCACCAGTAGCACGAATCGATTCAATAGTAATAGGCGGAATAAATCGACCATTTAAAATTGCATTGGCTTGAATAATAAACCGTCTTCCACCTGGTACCGTTACGCATTCGATTTGATTTGTTACTTCAAATTGTTCTTGTAAGGAATCTAAAAACTCGCGTCGTTTAATGTTGCTTCTTAACCCACTGATTGAATTTTCGACTTTTGGATATTTTGCAGGTTGCGTTCTTAGTTTTATTAATTCGCCCAATGTAAGTGAAGAAAGTCTCTTCTTTGAAATGGACTGTAATTCAATCGCTTGTGTCAATCTACCTTCGCGGGCGCCACGAAGAATGCCAGCATTGCCCTCTCCGCGAGTCCATTGCGTTGCATTTCGAGTTCCAACATACATTGAAGTCTGATTATCCACGCGCTGCACATCAATGATTGCAGCCGAAGCTGTCAAGTACATTTTTGCTCGACCATCTTTACTCATTCTTGCAACAGCAACTTGTTCTAATGCCATGCGCTCATCATCGTTATTTGTATCAAGATAAATATCTTCCGCCCAAATCATTAAATCGCCCTGCACAAATGGCGTGTGTTGTTTAATTGAATTAGTCATAAGCCGTGGCAAGTCAGTGGACATTGCATCAGCCATTTTCCCGATAAAAGTTGGAATAATAGATTGCGTTAAAATGACAACTGAAATTGTCAACGCCAAACCGAATGCTACCATTGGTGCTAATAATCGAATATACGATTGCCCACTCACCGACATCGCAATAAATTCATTGTCCTGCGCCATTCTGTGCAAACTAATAGTTACAGCAAATGCCCCTGCAAATGGAATTGCAAATTGCAACATAGGAATCATCGCAAGAGTCAAGTACCTAAAAGTATCCCAACCAGAGATAAGATTACCGCTAGACAACGGCTTGATAGCTGCGCCAAAAGCAATCACGATGACGAGAATCAACCCGGTCGTAATGAACTGACGAAGCACGTCTGTGAGCATGTATCTATAGAAGCGCCACGGCATGATTGGGCATTATGGTCTCACGCCCCGACATTGCAACTGATTTGAGGAGCAACCTTCCCTTTTATAAAATATTGGAGGCATGCAGTGCAGTATGGCGTGTTGATTATTATCTTTTATCGGACCTTCTATCTTGGTATGTTGGGCAATGTATCACTGTTGCGTCACTTCAATAGTGTGCGAAATAGAGAGATAGAGAGAGATACGACCTTAGGAATTCGATTGAATCTCTATGCGTACCCGCAATTCACAATCAACGAGAAATCAATTGCAAGGAAACCGTGTTCGTCGCGGGATTGCCTTGCTTGAAGTCATGATTGCTGTTGGCATTTTGACATTTGTAGTTGCATCTATCACAAGTGCAATTGTTGCTGGGCAACAACAGAGCATGGAAGCAAGAAATAAAATAGTCGGCTCGGTTGCTGCAGAATCACTTCTATCTCAGGTTACTCAGGAATCATGGGAATTAATCGATGCATGGCACGGTTATGTTGAAGAGGTTGGCACAATCACAGATCCCACTGGTGCTCCAATCCACGGCGAATGGGAACGAATCGGAAGAAAAGTAACCGTCATCGAAGCCGAAGTACAAGTAACACCACTTGAAGTATTTATCGTGGGCAGAACTGTGACCGTTTCTTCTTTTACAAAAGATGGGCGCATCCTTTCAACAATTGAACGCTTTGTGCCGGAGCCACAATCATGAATCGACGTGGATTATCTTTACTTGAAATGCTTCTCGCTATTGGAATTACATCAATCATCGGTGCAGCAATTGCTTCGATGATGGCAGCATCGACAAATGGTTTGGCATCCAAAAATGATAGCCGTCTATCAGCAATTCGATTGGCAACAACGCAAGCTCGACTTGGGGCTTATATCGCCCCGTCTATGTGCATCCTTGACAAGGGAACTTCACACTTCACTCTTTGGCTTGAAGATTCACGAGAAAGTAACACCGTTCATGTATCTGAGATTCGTTGGATTAGATTCAATGCAGAATTAAATATGCTCACAGTTGAGTTTGTGGATTTTCCCGATACTTGGACGCAATCTATGATTGATGCAAGTGATATCGAATGCAACACATTGACTGATTATGAAAGTTTACTTTCGGCACTACGTATAGATGATGTCATTAACTCTGTGAATCTCGTAGATGCAATGGACTCATGCAGTTTTTGGTTAAACGACTCAATTCCATTTGACGCAACACGAATTTGTATTCGTTTTTCCTTCAAATCTGACTACGGGGTAACAAGCGATTCAATAATCGATGAAACACTACGAATTCACCAGCCACCATCGGAGCAACAATGACTCTAAACAACTTCAAAACTTCAAAACATAATCGGCGTGGAATTGCACTTATGTTAGTTATGGTTGCCATATTAGTAACTGGCACAATGGCTGTTGCATATTTCGGTTCACGTGACAATTCGATTGCAATAAGTTCAAACGTTGAGGCATCCGCTAGAGCAAGAGCAGTGGCTGAATCTGGTCTTGACCTAGCAATTGCAATTTTAGAAACAAATTCAGATTGGCGAACACAACACACTGCGGGTGTAATTCTTGATTCCTTTGCTTTTGGCGGTGGAGAAATTACATTAACCGTGTACGATTCAGAAACAGATTTACCTCCAACAGAGACAACTAATAAAGTTTCTATTACAATCCTGTCGTCCGTTAACGGAATAGCTCAAACAACAGCTGCGACTGCTACCATCATTCCGTATGAGGAAGAATACGACGTTGATTACAGTGAATACGCAATATTTGCACAATCTGAAATAAACATCCAAGATGTTGCTTCCGTTCAACAATGGAGAGCATCCCCACTTGCCGCCCAGCAAAGTCCATTGCAAATTGGAACGCTCGCCACTAACCCAATGGCCGTGCAAATTGACTCTTTGGGTCAACATTCAAATTTATTTTTACATGCTCTTTCAAACGCATCGTCGATGGTGTCATCAACTATTTCAAGTTCTTTTGAACTTTCAAATGTAGCTCCGTTTCCAACTCCGCCTTTACCTCCAACACATAGCGACGAGATTACGTTTGTAAATGACGACAAGGATGATGATCATAAAAATCGTCGCAATGATAAAAATCGAGGAACATCCACAAACAACTGGTATCGCTCGTTTGTAAAAGACAACGACAATAACTCCCATAGAAACAAAAAAAATCTATATCTAATCAATGGTGAATATGAAATTAATGAACTCTATTTAGATAATAGAGAACAACTAACAATTCAAGGTGATGTAACACTTACTATCAAAGATGATTTCGTGCTTAACAATACTTCAATCATTATTGAAAACGATGCAACACTTACATTGCATATTAATGGCGACGTAGATATTAATTCAAGTTACATAGGTAATGAAAACCACTCAGTAAATTCATGGAGTGACCCAAGTAGGATTCAAATCTTTGGTCATGATGATTCTGACTGGAATATTACTGGAGCAAGCACTATTAAGGGTGAAATTTATGCACCAGAATGTGAAGTTGAAATGAGCGGAATCGCAACACTTTGCGGCAGAATTGCAGCTAACGAAGTCGCTCTAAGCGGTGCTTCGAGATTGCTCTACGACCAAACTCTTGACCATGGCGGTTTTGGCGATGTAACTAGTTCTCTTTATGATGATACTGGAGCACTGCTCGATGGTATTCAACAACTCACTCGGCTTGACCCAATTTTGATTGATGCGCTGTATCAAATAGAAACTAGTTCAGAAAATAACCAGTTCCTAAATTGGCAAGATTGGTGGTCGACTCCAACTGAACGACCAAACGAAGTTGTCTATGCACTTCTGGTGTATGGTATAGATGCACACCGTTGGGAATCTCTTGCTAGAAATGCAAGGCGCGCACGCGATAGTACCTATGCATCGGTAATGGACCAATGAAACAAAGCTGTAGACATTCTGGCTTCACACTCATCGAGTTAGTCCTCTCGTTAGCCATTCTGGCAACGCTTGCAGTTCTCGCTGTACCGTTACTTGGAAATGATGATTCGTTGCAAGTTAACGTGACAAGGCAGTTACTTGTCAGTGATATCGAATATGCACAAATCATTGCCATTTCTCATCCAGAAGATGAAATCGCACTTGTTTTTGATATAGATGGTTGGCACATTGCAAACACTTCTGAAGTTGAGGTACCGTTACTTGACAGTATTACTAATGAACCAATTGAATTACGTTTTGGCAAGGGCCCCGCGGCTTCAGCTAAGAATGTCATAATCACTACATCTTCTGAAAATCAAATGCTAGTGTTCGATCAAAACGGTGCGTTAAGTGATTTTTCCCAAGATTACGAAATCACTATTCAAAGCGGAACAACCACTTCATTGGTTCAAATTAGCCCAACTACTGGCTCAATTTTTTAACTATTTGATACCGTATTCTTTGAGTTTTCGATAAAGGGTTCGTTCTCCAATTCCTAACAAATTGGATGTTTGCTCGCGGTTCCCACCTGTCATCGCAAGCGTTTGTCTAATTGCTTCTTTTTCAAGTTTGTCAAGACCAATCCCAGCAAGACTCCCGACTGAGTAAGAATCGTCTGAATCTGAACTTCTAATATCATCTGGTACTTGTGCTATATCAAGTACATCGCCGCTTGTCATCACAGCCATTCGTTGAACAACGTTCATCAATTCTCGAACATTTCCAGGCCAATCGTAGGCAACCAACCGCAACATCGCTGGCTCTGTAATTGTAGGTCGTACCCTATCCATATCGACTGAGAATTTACCAAGAGCATGGTTTACTAATAACGGTATGTCTTCTCTGCGTTGTCGTAATGGTGGGACATTTATCTCTGCGCCATTAATTCTGAAATATAAGTCTTCACGGAATTCGCCATTTTCACACCGAGCCCGCAGATCTTGATTGGTTGCCGAAACAAAACGAACGTCTGTTGAACGATCGCTATTTTGACCAAGCCGAACAACATCGCCCGTTTCAAGTACACGCAATAATTTTGCCTGCATTGAAAGTGGCATGTCGCCAATTTCATCGAGGAATAGGGTACCGCCATTTGCATATTCAAAAACACCTTCGCGGTCTCGGTCTGCACCCGTGAATGCACCGCGGACATGCCCAAACAGTTGGTCTTCAATTAATGATTCACTTTGACCGGCACAGTTGAAAGCAACATATTTCTTCGATGCTCGCTTCGATTGATTGTGAATTGCATTTGCTACTAATTCTTTCCCCGTTCCTGACTCGCCAGTAATGAGAATTGGCAATGTGCTTGGCCCAACTTGACGAATTAGTTCAATGACGCGTCGAATCGCTGGTGATTCACCGATGATTCCTTCGAAACCATACGCCGAATCAACTTGGCCCTTCAAACTTTCATTTTGCTGGCGAAGCATCACGGTTTCAGCAGCGCGATTTACAAGATTTCTAAAAACGTCAAGGTCGAGAGGCTTTTCAATAAAATCGTAAGCCCCACCCTGCAACGCAGCTTTTGCTGTTGGTATATCGCCATGGGCAGTGACAACAATAGTGGCTGCATTGTCCTGTTGCCGCTGAGCCAATTCAAGAACTTCAAGCCCAGACTGTTCATTTTCCATCACCATATCTGTGATGATGACATCGAACGTCCCCATGGTTAACTCAGCTTTGGCTGAAGTAAACCCATCAACGATAGAGCAAATATGACCCAACCGCCGTAGAGATTCTGCCATCACTTCTGCGTGGTCTGGTTCATCGTCAACAATTAGAATTTGAGCATGTAGTTCCGCCATGGTGTAGTCTATTGTACCTCACCTTGTGAAACTTCTTTGAGTTCAAGACCAAGAGGGCTAGAGGGCGATAGAATCTACTATATGACCCCACAATTCCCTTCTGGATTTTCCGCAAACGCATTAATTGACAAGCAAATACATTTCATAGGCATCGGTGGGTGTGGAATGAGTGGGCTCGCGCGTCTAATCATGCAACTTGGAGCGATTGTTCGTGGGACAGACTCGACAGAGTCCCAAGTGACAACATCATTAATTGAAAGTGGGATTCCAGTTTCATTTATCCAAGATGGCACAGAACTAGCTCCTGAAACTGACCTCATCGTGCACTCTGCTGCAATTCCGACTGATCATCCTGAAATACTACTTGCAGAAGAACTTTCAATTCCGATTGTTTCATATGCGCAAATGCTCGGCTTAGTTCAATCCCATCACACTGGAGTTTGCATTGCTGGCACGCATGGCAAATCGACAACGGTCTCGATTATGAGCTCATTACTTTTGCAATCACAGTTTGACCCAAGTTTTATTGTCGGAGCGCATTGCGAACAAATTGGAGGGTCAAGCCGAGTCGGCTCTACAACGATTCCATCTGGAAAATTACAAGGTGAAAAAGGAATTCTCGTAAGCGAGTCATGCGAATTCAATCGTTCATTCCATGAGCATGCCCCAACGTTTGCGCTAATCAATAATATCGAAGAAGATCATCTTGATTATTATTCTTCGCTTGATGACATCATCGAAGCGTTCAGAGGTTTCGCAATGAGAATACCATCCGAACAAAATGGTGGATTTTTGCTTATCGCACACGATGGTGCACATCGAAACATTATTACGCCGGGGTTGCCTTGCAAAGTTGAATCTTTTGGGTTTCACCCTGAAGCTGATTACCAAGTTATGTTTGACCCGAGTGTCCGCCGAGTAGGTATTTTACGCGATGGAATGTGGACAATCCAATGGACAAATCCAATGCCAGGTTCTCATAACGCTTTGAATGCGGCTGCTGCTGCGATTCTTGCTGCAAACTTGGGTATTGATTGGGAAGCTCTTATCGAACCCCTTGAACAGTTCAAGGGTGTTGATAGAAGATTACAAAAACTTGGTACGTTTTCGTGCAAAGATGGTGGTGAAGCGTTAGTTTACGATGATTACGGTCACCACCCAACCGAAATTGAAATGACATTACGAGCGTTACGCGCTGCTGAATTACCAAAAAGATTAATTTGTGTTTTCCAACCGCATCAGCACAGCAGAACTAGATTTTTGCTCGACCAATTTGCGCAAAGTTTTTCAAGTGCAGATGAAGTTATCGTCCCCCATATTTATTTTGTTAGAGATTCAATCGCTGAACAACAACGCGTTTCTGCTCAAGACCTAGTGGATAGACTTAACGTTAAAGGTGCATCTGCAAAACATATAAATGATTTTGGAGATATCGTAAAACATGTTCAACAAACCGCTCGTGATGGCGATTTGATTGTCGTAATGGGTGCTGGTCCTGTAACAAACATCGCTCATTCGCTTACAAATTCCACACAAGTTTCCTCGTAATCACATGGCACCTGCATTTAAATCAACCTTACTTGATGACCTAGAGGTTGACGTTAAACTTGATGCACAAATTGGTTCCTTGACATACTTCGCAATCGGAGGACAAGCAGATACCTTAGTTCGCCCACGATCTGCTGATGCACTTTCTATTTTATTACGTAGATGCCACGATGATGAAATACCATGCAGAATCTTGGGAAAAGGCGCAAACTTGTTAGTGGATGACATCGGAGTAGATGGCATAGTCATTAAATTAGACCACGAATGTTTTACAAAAATTCGATTCAACAGGGAAGGGTCTATCGACGCAATGCACGCAATGGCTGGGGCAGATTTAGCGAAAACTGTAATTGAAACTTCTCGTTGTGGGCTTGATGGACTAAGCGCAGTTGCTGGCATTCCTGCTTCTATTGGCGGTGCAATTAGAATGAATGCTGGTGGAGTGTATGGAGCGATTAGCGATTCACTTTCGACAGTTACATGCTTGACAAATGTCGGCGAACTCATCACCTATAGAAAAGAAGAACTTGGTTTTGAATATCGTACAAATAAAATTGTAGACCCAATTATTTTATCTGCAACATTTGAATTGCAAGAATGCGACCCAGTCGCACTTCGAAAAAGAGTCAAAGAAATTTTTGCTTGGAAAAAATCGAAACAACCACTTGCAGATTCATCGGCAGGCTGTGCTTTCAAGAACCCCATCTGCGAGAACGGTGAACGCATTTCAGCTGGAAAAATTATTGAAGATGCGGGGCTAAAAGGACTCGCCATAGGCGGGGCATCTGTGAGTCCGTTGCATGCAAATTTCATTACAACGACTGCGTCGGCAACCGGAAAAGATGTAATTACACTGATGAACTCTGTGAAACAACAAGTACTTGAACAAACAAATATCCTTCTACATAATGAAGTTGTTATTTGGTCGCGCGACCCTGAGGTACAGCGATGAGGAAGATAAAGGTGGTTGTGTTAATGGGTGGTCCTGACGCTGAACATGATGTATCCATTCGTTCAGGAACGGCTGTTGCACAAGCCCTAAGCCAGTCCGGCAAATATAATGTCCAGACTATATCTATACAACACACCAGTGAAAAAAACTTGATTGAAATGCAAGCGGATGTTTTTTTCCCAGTATTACACGGTCCCTATGGGGAAGGTGGACCACTCCAAAAACTACTCGAAAATACAGGCATTCCCTTTGTCGGTTCAGGTTCTAAGGAATCTGAAACCGCAATGAATAAAATTAAAACTAAAGAGATAGCAAAACAAATCGGTATTCAAACCCCAAACTGGGGCTTGCTTACTGAACATATACCGTGCAGCGTTAGCCTGCCATTAATTTTAAAACCGATTGATGATGGTTCAAGTATTGACATGGCTATTTGTCACGATGATAAAGAACTCAAACAAGCACGACTAGCATTACACAAATCTCGGGCATCACTACTTGCCGAATCTTATATACGTGGCAGAGAAATCACTGTTGGAATTATTAACGGTAATCCACTCCCTGTTATTGAAATTATTCCGCCAGAAGATTGTAGTACCTATGATTTTGCCGCAAAATATGAACGAGATGACACGCAATATGTTGTAGACCCTGCTCTACCCGAAAACCACTGTGTAAAAAATGCCCTTGAGTTGTATTCCAAATTGAATATCAACGATATTGCTCGTGTTGACTTTATTCTTAATGACCAAGGTCCTTGGCTGCTTGAGATAAATACCATGCCTGGATTCACCGACCATTCACTCATTCCAATGGCCGCTAAACAGGCGGGGTTTTCAATGCCAATGCTTTGTTCAGTACTTGTCGAACATGCATTACTAAGAGCGTCTCTGCTAAACCCTTAACTTCAAGACAAAACGTGCTCATTGCCGATGTTGGAACTACGCTATGGCACGAAAGAAGAAAAGTCGAGTTAAAACTACAGTCAGCACGATTATCGCAACAGTTTTGACATCAATCGTAGATATTTTTAAATCACCTGTATTAATTTCCTGGATTTTAGCTGTTGCAGGTCTTGTCACTCTTACAGCTATGAGTATCCCAAAATTGCGGGCTACTCGGATTTCCGCTGCAAAAATTACAGTTACTTTTAATGCACCGCCATATTGGATTGATAATTCACTTCTCGTTGAATTAGAAAATATTGCTCGCGCATATCTTTCGAAAACTACCGTTGGAAGAGACGGGCTAATCGAAACTGCAAAAGCAATAGAACAAAGTGGTTGGTTCACAAATGTTCATCAAGTTAAGTGGATAAGCGACAAAGAAGCAAGTATTGATGCGACATTCCTTACCCCTTACGCCAAAGTAAAAGATTTAAAAGGTGAAGTATTTATTGATTATCATGGAAGACGATTACCAACAAGAGCCGGCAGTATTGTGAACCAGAAATACCACTACATTACACTCATTAACCCAAGCCACAATCGACCACAAACGGCGGGTACAAATTGGAATGGAGATGACGTTCTAGATAGTCTAAAAGTTCTTCATCTCATTTACGACAAAAGTTGGTTAAGTCAAATTCAAAAAATTGACCTCTCTCAATGGGGCAGTTTAGGATACATGACATTTGTAACCAACACACCAAGCAGATTAATCTGGGGATCCGCTCCAAATCAAGAACGACAACTTGAAGCGCTTGCAAAAGATAAAATCACTCGATTAAATTGGTTACACACTAATTACGGCAATATTGACAAGGGAATTGCTGCAGAATTTGACTTAACGGACTTTGCTCAAGTGACCATGAAGTAACTACTTACACAAATAAGGGTATCTTGAACATATGCTTACTTCGTCATGGCCAATTTTTCTTGTTATTGGGGAATTCGCTCTCAAAGCATTGGTGATTGCGATTGTAATTCTTCAAAGGAGAAAAACAGCTTCCGCCAAGTTATCGTGGATTCTACTCATCGTTTTTATTCCATTTGTAGGGTCGATTATATACCTGATGTTAGGAACTAGGCGACTTGGCTCCACCCGAATAAAACGCCACAAAAAAATCATCTCGTTAATCCCTCAAACTGTATCCACACATAATCACTGCGCCTCGTTTAGTAAAGATTTAACTAAGCACAATTTCGGCTCTATCGCTTCAATAGCTGAAACAGTTGGAGCATCGTATGTTCTTGACGGGAACAATGCTGCATTATTTGGCGACTCTGAAAAATGGATTCGTTCGCTTGCAGATGATATTAATCAAGCAAAAGAACACTGCCATATTCTTTCATACATTATGCTTGATGATGATGCGGGCAAATTAATTTCAGAAACACTCGTTAATGCAACAGAAAGAGGTGTCACTTGTCGTCTATTGTTAGACTCTATGGGGTCAAGAGATTTTTTAGAGTCTAAAACGTGCAAACAACTGCAAACCCGTGGTGTTTTAGTTAGCGTAGCTCTCCCCTCTAATATTTTCAGAGCAGCGCTTGTACGATTAGATTTGCGTAATCACAGAAAAATAGCGGTTATAGATAACACTATTGGTTACATGGGTTCCAACAACATTGCAGAAGCTTCATTTGCACCAAAGAAAAAATTTGCGCCTTGGGTCGATGCTTCCGTACGATTAACAGGACCCATCGTACGCGAATTACAAGCCATCTTTATTCAAGATTGGTTTATGGATAGTGATGAAGATTTGTCGAATATCCTGCAAGAACCAATAGTTGCTTCTAAACATGGTTTCCCCGCCCAGTTAATGGCAACGGGACCCAACAGCGACAACCGTGCACTTAGTCAATTACTCCAAACAGCATTTTTTGCTGCACAAGAAGAATTAATTATTACTACTCCGTATTTTTGTTTAGATGATTCAACAGAGTTAGCGTTACTCATTTGTGGTCGAAGAGGAATCGAAACGCACTTAGTACTACCTGCAAAAAATGATTCCAAACTCGTTGCTGCAGCAAGCAAAAGTAGTTTTGCGAAACTGCTTGATGCTGGAATTCATATCCATGAATTCCACGGCGGGTTACTCCATTCGAAAACGCTCACCATTGACCGAAATCTAGCTCTCATCGGCTCGGCAAATTTAGACCGAAGAAGTTTGGATCTCAATTTTGAAGTCAACATGCTCGTGTATGACACTGAGTTTGCAAGTGAATTGCGCTTTTTACAATCTTCATACATAGAGCAATCCACCTCTGTAGACGCAGGAACAGTGTCAAACTGGTCCATCCAAAAAAGACTCTGGCAAAATGCCATCGGACTTATTTCACCTATTTTGTAAAAATAGGTAGTTTAAACCGTCTTTTCGGAATTTTATTACGAACATTTGGACGGGTTGATGGTAAGAAATAGTTAGGAGACCCTCTTTTTAGGCCGATGAACATACAGCTCATGTCATTTTTGAACTATAAAAACCTAGCTTTTACGCTATTACTTGCAAGTCCTGCCGTGCTATTTGCTGACTACGTAACTATTAATAGCACAAGTGGTGATTATGACATGTATGCAGGGAATACTGGTGGTATTTTAAATAATCCCAACCATCAATTCGCATTGTCTGAGCAAGAAATTCTTGCAGCAATACTGAATAATGACGGTATTGAAACTGTTGGAAAACTCTCTTTTATACTTACTAGCACCGACGCTGGCCTTTCGTTCATTGGCTTGTTTGATGGCATTCCAATCACAGACCCTAGCCAGAGTCTTGCTGACCAGTTCCTAGGAGTTTCTGCAACAACGTCAACAGGAACTGACTGGTTTGCAACTGGTGACACAGGCAGTGCTACTGACTGGTACGACATGGGTAACGGCACACAGTTAGTAAATGCGATGCTCGGTTGGGATCACGGTCAAACTTCTGCTGGTTTCGCGTGGGGCGATCTTGGAACTTCGCCAACTGGAACAGTAAACTTGTACGACATCTCGCTTACAGAATTCGCAAGCGATTCAATCCAATTTCTCACGTATCAAAATGACCATTGGTCAATTGCTGGAACTGCAGATTTTTCTGTGCTTGGGCAGTACGCTTTTTCATACCAAATGATTCCAGCTCCAGGCGCTATCGCCCTACTCACTCTTGCTGGGCTGAGCAGCCGCCGACGCCGACGCGTTTAAAACTGCCTGAATGTACTCGGTGACAGCCATCGAGTCAGAAATAGTTAACTCAGATTCTTCAATCATTTCTGGCAATATGCCATCCCACTCAGATTTTGTAATACTAGTAATTCTTATTGCGTTGTGGCACCTTGAACAACTCGTTATGTAAACAGCCCTGCCTCGTTCAAGTTGCATTGCATTTGAAACAGTTCCTAATTCTGCTATTTTTGGAGCAACAGAAATTGAATCCATACACCCAATAATGCTAATACTTGCCATTAAAGTTAGTAGTATTCGTTTCATTAAAAATCAATTCCAAAAAGAAGTCGAACCTGTAAATCTGGTTCTGAATCAACATCAGTAATTTGAAATAAAGGTGAGATGCTAAACCACCAATTCGAATTCTGCCACGAAAACGATGGTCCAATAGAAACGACATCATTACCAATAGAATTCCATTCAGGAAATTCTTTTTCCCAGACTGCTTGCACTCCCCATGTCATCGAGGGTTCGGGTTGATATGTAAGTGAAAAAGAATTTTCAAGTTTACCTTTCGTTTCACTTAAATCATCGCCTTCCCATTCTGCTTCTACAGTTACATTATAAAGAACAGAAACTTGTTCAAATTCCCACTCTAAAATACATTTGCCTTCAAGTTCTAAGAACTCTGGTCCATATTTAATCTCTCCATACATCGCTATTCCAACCTGATCAATGCTTGGAGTTTGTACTTGATATACAGCCTCCAACGCGACATCTCTAAACGTTATTTTTTCTTGTTCTGAAGTCTGTTTGATCCTCCAGTCTGCAAAATAAAGTGCAAGTTGTAAACGGTCAGTTACACCCCATTCAAGTTCATGTCGAAAACGCCACTCGTTGTATTCGCTATCATTTTTTTTGTCCGTTTTGAACGTCACCCATTGTTCATATTCAAATTCGCCTTCCATCATCGTGCGAGAGTGGTAAACCCAAGGAGACGTACGTGAAGTCGCTATACAAGGCGATTGAACTATGAAAAGAGCACATAGTACCGATAAAAATATTTTGTAAGACATTGAAATTCCTTATTGCGATTGATTCTCACTCGCTTTCGCGGAATCATACATAGAACTCAGAAAGAAAACAACCCGCACTCGTGGCAATTGCATTAAAACTGCTTCTAAGGTAACACGACACTTCAAAGCATTCTCTTTGCTACGATGCCTTCAAGGAGTTCTCGCAAATGGCAATCACACTTACCTTCTATGGACAGTCATGCTTCCAAGTAGATGATGGAACCAACTGTTTAATTATTGACCCATTCTTTACGGATAATCCCGTCGCTATCTGTGCTGCAAGCGATATCACTTGCACGCACATCGCGATTACACATGGCCACTTTGATCACTTTGCTGATTGCGAGCAAATTGCCAAAACAAATGATGCCACAGTCTTTGCAGCGTACGAAATTTGCAATTTTCTCCAAGAGCAAGGACACGAAAATAATGAACCTGGTAACCCTGGTGGAAGAATAGAAGCCCCCTTCGGTGCCATTTCGTTTACGCCTGCAATTCACTCCTCAAGTTACAAGGGCATATATATGGGAATGCCGTGTGGGTTAATTGTTGAATTTGGAGGTGCCGTGATTTACCACGCGGGAGATACAGCCCTATTCTCTGATATGGAAATGTTAGGCCAAATCTATCAACCAGATATCGCCCTTCTGCCAATTGGCGACCGATTCACCATGTCGCCCGAGATGGCTGGCGTTGCAGCCGAGATGATTGGTGCACCAACTGCTGTGCCAATGCACTACAACACTTGGCCTCCTATCGAAGTCGATGTTGCACGGTTTGCTCCAAAAGATATCGATGTGCTCGTGATGGTGCCAGGCGATTCAGTTGAACTTTCTGAAGAATGAAAAAAGTCGACACACTCCTTCGTGGCGGTCAAGTCATCAATGTTCAAAACCGTTCAATAGAACACATTGACATTGGAATTTTAGATGGAAAAATAGTACTTGGCCCAACTGAAGCTGAAACAATCATCGATGTAAACGGATCGTATATTGCTCCTGGTTTTATTGATGCACACATGCATGTTGAATCAACTATGTTGCCTCCAACTTCGTTTGCAAAACTTACACTTCCACATGGTACAACTTCTGCTGTGTTTGACCCGCATGAAATTGCGAATGTTCTTGGCATTGCAGGCATTACATTAATTATGAATGATGCGAAAAACATCCCGTTTGATGCATTTTTTGCAGCAAGTTCCTGCGTTCCAGCGTCACCACTTGAAACAAGCGGAGCAACACTCTCCGCAGATGATTTAGAACCATTGTTTTCTGATGAACGCGTAATTGCACTTGCAGAAATGATGAACTTTCCTGGTGTTATTTTCGACGATCCAGAAGTACACAAGAAAATTAAAATGGGATTGCGGTATGGAAAAGTCGACGGACATTGTCCTGGACTTATTGGCGAACAATTGTTGAAATATATTTCTGCTGGAATTTCAAGCGACCACGAAAGTACAACTGCAAAAGAAGCAAATGAAAAACTACTTGCAGGGATGCAGATTTATATACGAGAGGGAAGTGCAGCAAAAAACCTTGAAGCATTATTACCAATTGTTACTTCAGAAAATGCTCATAAAATTTGTTTCTGTACCGATGACAGACACCCTGCCGACCTAAGAGATGAAGGGCATATTGACCACATAATTCGTAAAGCAATTACACTTGGGCTCGACCCCATCCTTGCCATCTGCATTGCTACCAAACACACTGCCGATCACTACGGACTGAAACAAATTGGTTCAATCGATACTGGAAAATTTGCAAACCTTGTACTCTTTGATAACTTGCAATCACCTCACCCAAGGCAAACGTGGCATCATGGAAATCTCGTTGCTGAGAATAGTAAAACACTTATTGAAATCAAATGTGAAACGGATTGGTCATTAGCAAAAGAAAGCGTTCATCTTCCCGATTCTATAACTACCGATTCATTTCGCATTAATGGTTCTGGAAAGACCATTCGCGTAATTGGGCTAATTCCGAATCAGTTGTTTACAGAAGAATTGCTCATTGAACCAGTCATTGATAATGATTTGATCGTTGCAGACTCAAAAAACGATGTTTTAAAAATGGCTGTCATTGAACGACATCACAATACTGGCAACATTGGATTAGGGTTCATCAAGGGATTAGGTTTTTCAAACGGCGCAATTGCATCAACGGTTGGGCACGATGCGCACAACATTGCTGTTGTTGGAGACAATGATTCTGATATGTTTTTCGCTGCAAAAACACTAAGTGAATCTGGTGGTGGGCAGTGTGTTGTTTCAAATGGGAATCTGCTTGCTTTGCTCCCCCTTCCGATTGCTGGATTGATGTCTGACGCTGAACCAAAGAAAGTAATCGAACAACAAATCGCTTTGCTTCGTGCAAGTGCCTCTCTTGGTTGTCCTCTGGATGACCCATTTATGCCACTGAGTTTCATTCCACTTTCGGTTATTCCAAAACTTAAACTCAGTGACCTTGGGCTAGTTGATGTCGATCAATTTGCTATTGTACCCATCGAAAAATGACGTTACTCAAACAAACATTTCACAAAGACAGCGTCGTTGTTAAGCAAATTTCACTTGTGATAGGAACCATTCTATGCAGATGGTTACGAGATAATGAGAACATATGAAAATAGCGCTTGTTAGTTGTGAGAATCTGCCAGGTTGGGAAGTTGATGATAATCCACTCATTGAGGCATTAGAATCAAAAGGCGCAACAGTCGTGATGCCGGCATGGACGGAGCCCATCGACTGGGACCAATTTTCCATTTCTATAATAAGAACTACATGGGATTACCATCTTAGAAAATTAGAGTTTATACATTGGTGTAAAACTGTTCCTCGCCTTTTTAATACTGCAAAAATTATTGAGTGGAATACACATAAATCATACCTTCGCGATCTTGAAAAGAGTGGAACAAAAATTGCCCCGACCGTTTGGATCTCGAAAAATGAATCTATCGATATCAGAACCGTAATGCCAGAATTGAAAATAAAACGTGGTTTTATAAAACCACAAGTCGGAGCATGCGCTTCAGATACTTTGCGATTTTCAACTGATGAACTAGATAAAGCACAAGATTTTTTAGTCAAAAATTTGCACCAAGATATGATGATTCAACCCTATTTAAAAAGTGTAGAAACTGAAGGCGAGTTAACTGCAATATTTATTGACGGCGAGTTTACGCACGGTGTGCAAAAAATTCCTGTTAAAGGTGATTATAGGGTTCAAGATGACTTTGGTGCCACTGACATGCCATTCACATTTTCAAATACTGAAATTGAAACGATGCAAAGCACTGTGCAATCGGTTCCACAACAAAGTGAATTGTTGTACGCTCGGTTTGATTATCTTCGCTCTGAAGACGGCGAGTTACTATTAAACGAACTTGAATTAGTTGAGCCATCTCTTTTTTTCAGGCATAGTTCTAATTCAGCGACTAAATTTGCTGACGCTATACTAAATAGAGCTATGATGCTTTGAATGTTACCGAATAAAAGCATACTACTATTGGCACTGTTCTTAATACATTGCACAGGACAAAGCGAAAAAAAACCCATAACACAATACGTCTCTGGAACTGATTTCTCATTTGAGATGGTACATGTCACATCTAATGAAGGAAATTTCTGGATTTCACGAACCGAAATACCTTGGGACCTGTATGACATCTTCGTGCAATTCATTAACAGCCAAGAAAATTTATACGCAGGAGTAGACGCAATAACAGGCCCTACTCCAGCTTATGGCTCCGTAGATCGGGGATTCGGAAGATCAAATTACCCAGCAATTTCAATGTCAGCACAAGCTGCTGAATCTTTTTGCAAGTGGTTGTCAACACGAACAAATCAAACCATTTCCATTCCCACTATCGAACAA
>JABIWU010000087.1 GCA_018701395.1 Phycisphaerae bacterium
AGAACAGTTCTATTGGTACATGGAGAGCGTTTTACCGCGATGGTTCGTTCCCGGAATTAGCAGAAACCTCTGTCACCCCCTGCAAGGTCATTGATGACTTTGGCACGAAAAAATTCTTACTCAAACTAAACGATGGGCTTGAAACAGAGTCCGTAATTCTACCTATAGATGGTTTCAAGAAAAAAAGGCACACACTTTGCCTTTCTTCGCAAGTTGGTTGTGCAATGGGATGTGATTTTTGCCAAACAGCGCAGATGGGGCTGCTGAGAAATCTAACAACTGCAGAAATTGTTGCACAGTGGCATGCTGCCAACCATGCCCTTGAAACGAAAATTGACAACATCGTTTTTATGGGTATGGGTGAACCACTCGAGAATTTAGATGCAGTTCTACCTGCAATTGAAATTCTTGCTGACCGAAATGGTCCTTGCATTGCGAGTTCTCGAATCTGCGTTTCTACTGTTGGAAGAATAGACGGCATCAAAATACTAGCTGCAATGGCAAGAACAAATGGTTATAAACGGCTATCACTTGCATTTTCAGTTAATGCTCCAAATGATGAAATTCGCAAAATAATAATGCCTCTTGCTCGATCAGTTTCGATGGATGAATTGCGCGAAGCGATTATGCACTATCCACGACATGATTGCGGTGGGGTATTAGCAGAGTATGTCCTTATTCCAGGCGTGAACGATTCGGATGAACATGCCCTTGAAATTTGCGAATACTTAAAACCAATAGGTTGTGGATTGAATATTATTCCGTACAACCCACGAGATAACAGTCCATGGCCTGCCCCAACTGAAGCGTCTGTCGATAGATTTGTTACTACAGCAAAATCCACAGGCCAATTTGTCCGGCGTCGAATTACACTCGGAAGAGATGTGATGGCTGCATGTGGGCAACTAGGGAATAAGTAAAAAAGTAACCCTCGGCTACTATGAGTTTTAAGTCGCTATAGTAACCGAGGGTTAATAAAATTTACTTATTCAAAATTAGCTCAGGGCTAATTATTTTTATTCGGGTCGGCCTCCGCCATTTCCACCGCCTCCGCCACCACCACGATTACCAAAACCTTGGCCACCGTTTTGGTCTCGCATACTTCGGAAATGGTCTCGGATTGCTTCTCGTTCAGATTCGCTGATTTCACCATTACCGTCTTTGTCAAAGCGGTTCATGAATTCTTCACGACCGCCTTCAGAACCACCCCAGCCACCACCTCGGTTTCCACGTCCAGATTCAGCGTTTTCATTACGTCGAGCCTCATCGCGTTCTTCATTTGTTTCTAAGCCACCAAGAGTTTTTATTTGCTCTTCAGTTAAAAGCATTTTTAGTTGACTAATGAAATTGTCTTCAATAGCACTTTTAGCATTTGAAGCAATTCGAATTGGGCTTTCCGCTCGTTCACTTGAACCGCCTGACATTCGTTGCGAGAATCTATTAACTCGATCAATTTGTTCTTGTGATTCCCAGCGATGTGTTTCGAGATAAATTTGCTCATTTGAGTACGCTAATTCAATCAACATAGCTTCTTCGAGTTCTATTATTGCTTGCAGAATATCTGCTTCAAGATCCTCAAGTTCTTTTGCCGCTGCGTAAGCACGCTCAACCCTTGTAGTTCTATAAATCCTTGGGTACCCTTTAAGTTTTGCTTCATTGTTAAATAAAGTCGACTTGTCTGCTGAAAGCAAAAGTGATATTGACTCGACTGCGTTGTCGTTAATATCACGAACTGCTTCTGCAAGTTCACTTTGTGCTGCTAGAACGCCAACAGTAGCACTTGCGTCAGTCGAATGCAATGATGACATAATTGTTCCCTGTGTTTCAATCATATGCAAGTCACGAGCTTCAAGCGCAGCAGAAACGTGCACGTCCCACTCTTCAATCGCAGGAAGAATATCAATAAGAACGGCATCTTCATACTCTTGCTGTTCAACTAAGGCCATTATGTCTACTGATTCACCGCTTAATCGACCAAGTTGCAGTAATCTGTCTCTAATCAATTGACGCTCAAGTGCAGGCCAAAGGGCAAGTTGCTCTTCAGTTAATATTGCGACTAAGTCACCCTCAAGTTCGACTTTCATTTGATGCTTCAACCGAAGTTGATCTTGCATGAGTAAAGCCATTTCTTCCATTGCTGCTTGTCGCTCTGGTGATTGCCAAGCATCTGTTCGTTGTTGTTGCATTTCTTCGCGAATAGAATCTATCTTTTTAGAAAGCTCTTTTTGCAACTGAGTTGTGTCAGTATCTGAGTCAAGTTTCTTTGCTGACTCTAATTTATCGCGCAACTCTCGAGATTGCGTACGAAGTTCGTTTCTTCGCTGGCGTTCTGGATCGTCTTCACTGCCACGCATAGTACTAAACGAACTACCGATACCTTCTCGGCTTGCATCACTCGCTTCTCGGAAGGACTCGTCGTAATCGCGAAGAATTTGCTCAACAATCACTAATTGATCTTCTGAAAGTTGTAATGCTAGATTGAATTTCTGAATATCACGCAGCATGTAATCTGGGCTCATTCCCCCACCACCCATCATGCTAGAAAATCCGCCGCCTCTACCCGAAGGTTGGGCAAACGAAGAAGCTGTAACTAGTGTAATGACAACTACTTGCGATATAAACGCCACTGCAAACGATTTAGTAAACATAAATTACTCCTTGTGTAATAGAAAGAAAACGAGCAAACTGGGCTATTTATTGCTTTTAAAGTTTTTTTTTAAGAAAAAGACCTCGAATTTGAAATTGGAAGTATACCGTAAAAATGCTCAATTTTGGCTTTTTTCTGAGCAATGCAAACCGTTATCAAATCGACACGTAATGAGCACGAATTTCGCCTTGCATGCCCACGCAATTGCTTTGCTATTCGCAACATAGCCATTCGCTTTACTCGCCCAACTGTACGCTCAGGTTTTTTATGTTTGAGTGCTGTGGAACGCACTTCAACGATAACCAGAGTACGTTCGTCCGGAGTCATTGCCAAAATATCAAGTTCATCATTACCGAAACGAACATTCTTAGAAATAAAGCGCCAACCAGCTTTCCGCAAGTAAGAACGAGCAACTTTTTCTCCCCGTTTACCGATTAACTTTTTCCTAAACGATGGCGAATGCCTTTTACTGTTGATATCTTCGAACAGCAATAGTTGTAATGCGGTCAGCCATCTCTTTAACTTCTTCAAGACTACCTTTCCCCCAGAGAGATTCTATGAATCTTCCTTTTTCTTTATTAAATTGAACCCATCTTAATACATTTCGGAGCGCTATCTGAATACTTCGGCTGTAAAGCGAAACTGGTTCTTGAATGTCTAAAACAATAATCCAGAAGACGCCTGAACCAAACTCAAAAGCAGGAACAACTTCGCCATACGAAATACTTTTTAACTTCTCAACAAAAACTTCATTAATCCCAATACCATCAATCCCACCTGTGCCTAATTCAAATGAGCCCCAAACTCCGCTTTCAGAAATTCCTACAGAATCTGCTACTTCCTGAAACGGCAAACCACTCGCAAGTGCTTCAGTAACATATTCAATTCGATCATCTTCTTTTGGCAAACGTATTTTGCCAAGAGTAATGGCGCCATTTGCTGCCGTTATATCTTTCAATGGTATGCCGGCTTGCATACTTCTTAGAATTTCTTCTATGCGCTCGTCATCCATTTCTTTTGTTGGCACCGAAGTATTGGTCGAAAGTTTTTCAAATTCACGCTGAATATCCCGCCAAGTCACATTAACTTTTGGCCAAATTTTTTGATTCTGCAATGCGTCAATCAAAATTTGATCTCGTTGCATACCCAAAAACTCTTCGGTTGTTACACCCGATTCATCCTCAATACTCTGCCTTAATTGAGTACGGCTTCCGCCTTGTGTTGATGCCAAGTTGTCTCGCATTTGAGCGAGCAAAGAAAACACTCCGTACGATTGTTCTTTGGACATATTTCCAAGAGCTTCTGAAAGCAATAATTCAGTAATGACTAATTCATAAATTCGGCCGCCACGAATAATGCCGCCCATACCCTCTGTTTCAAAAAAAAGTAAGTTACGAATCGAATCAGTGAATTCTGAACGATTCATCTTTACAGACTCTGCTCTTAATTGATCTGCCATCGGAGCCAACACGTTATTTGCGTAAACAGGCCTACCGTTAACTTGCCCAACGAGTGCTTCAACTGTAATTGGAACGCCAACTGTTTCAGGCATAAATTCATTAACTTCTACTTCAGCAATAAAATTTTCTACTGAAACCTCTTCTACAATTGCAATTTCAGCAATAGCAAGTGCATCTTGTTCCGTTGCATTTTCAACATGAACCTTAGTGGAGTCTTCGTCAGGGATTATTTCAATAGCAGTGTTATTTGCAAAATCGGCAATGTGAATGACGTTGGATTCTTCTGTCAACACCTCCAACTGGCTTGTACAGCCAGCTAGGAAAGAAATTCCAAAAATTACAACTCTTCGAAGCATACAATATGCATTGTACGACCAGAAGTGTCGTATAATGAAGGATTACGAACTTTCTCTTGCTACTTTTTTGGAGACACCATGACCACTGATCCTATACAAAAACCAACAACACCGGAAATCCAAGTCGATAGCGATTGGAAGGCTGAAGCGCAAGCAGAAAAAGACCGTCTTATTACTGCTGAAGAAAAAGCAGATGAAAAGGCCGAAGCACGGCAAATACCAGAAGCTAACTTCCGTGGTCTACTTGGCACACTTGCTTCGCAAGCACTAATGGGCCTCGGAATGCACCAAGACCCTTCAGGCAATGGAGTTATGGTCGATTTAGAAGGATCAAAATTCACCATCGACCTTCTTGAGATGCTTGTTGAAAAAACGCAAGGGAATCTATCAGACGAGGAATCCACAGAGCTTAAACAACTCACTCAAGAATTGCAGAATCGTTTTGTTCAAATTGCACAACTCGTTGCCGCTCAAATGCAAGAAGGTGCACAAGCACCTGCTGCCCAAACGCCGAGTGGAATCATCGACCCGACAGCTTAATTTTTATAGCCAAGTAACTGAAAGCCAAGCGGCAATTACTGCCAACAGTACATACTGCGGAATGAGTAGCCATTTAGGCAGTATTTTAAACCACACTATTGGAAGTAAAAATGACCATGTCAGCAGGAATCGATCAAAGACGAATCCGCGAGTCATCGCATAGAGTAACCACCCAAATGTTAGAGACCAAAATGTAATCGAACCGACAAGTCGCGTTTTATCTTTACAAACCCACAAACCAGCAAGGCCAGACAAACCTATCCCTGCAAGCAATGCCAATACTCCTTGCTGGACTGCACCGTTCGATGAAATTCTTTTAACAAGCGTTGCAGCAATTCCTTGAAATCGTTCTGAGTTATTTACATAATCAATTACCTCTGGCACATCAAGGATTGGCATAGCAAAAAGAACAAGCAATACACCAACTATAAATGAAGAGAGAATAATCGCTTTTGATTTTGCAATTCGCCAGCCCTCTATTGCAAATACTCCAATGAACGGAACCATTGCTGCAGCTAAGTAAGACAAACTTTCTAGGCGAAATCCTAAACCATGAAGGGTTTGGTATTCAGGACTTACCAAGCCGCCCCACCGCACCCATAATGGGATGCGTAAAAGCCCTGCCAATATGCTCGCTACCCACCATGGCCAACTCCTCAGTCCAGAGAATGCGAACGCTGTAAAGCAAATACCCCCCGCTAATGCGACTACGTGAATCCTGCTATGGAGTGCAACTGCAATTGCTATGCAATATAAAAGTGGCGCTAGAAATCGACGAGATGCAGGTGCGTTTTCTTGAATACCCCAAATAAATGCGACAACTGCAAACAATGAAAGAAGCGAAAATGAAACTTCCCCCATGACAATTTCGCTAAACACGAGGTTGTAAGGCAGAAGCAACCAACCAATTGCTATGAAATACAAATCTTTTCGATACACTGAACTTCGGACAGCAATCCACGTCAACAGAACTAAACAAAGCAACGAACTCCATACACTAATCAATCGTAAATCGTTTAACGTGCCACCAAGCATTTTTCCAAAAAATGCATACTGCCAAATCATTGCCGGACCTTTTGTCTCCTGAAAATCAATTGCAGTTTTTAGCGTCCAACCTTTAGTAATAATATCGTTTATTGGAACGATAATATATTTCTCGTCTAGAACTGGACCCTTATTCAGAATGCCTGACGACCATCGGACGCCGAATAAAACTATAGCAACGACTATCGCAGCACTGATTATCCAAGAAAAATTACTTCTTGATTCAAGCATCTCGGCCACACAAAATATTAACATACGAGTCTTGTGGACACGCGACTAAAACCTCTTCAACTGTTGCTGAAGTAATGGCTCCTGTTGTGTCGTCGACAATAGTAAAAGCAAAACCTAATTCATCAAGCCACTCCAACAATTCTCCAGCACTAGAACCTGCATCTTTTAGTTGCGCTGGAGATAATTCCCAAATTACCTTGACTGCTTGGTTATCTTGTAAGACTCTTTGCATCCCACGAAATGCTGCCGCCTCCGCGCCTTGTACATCCATCTTAATGACATCTACTTTTTCGCCTGCTGAAAAATAGGCATCTAAAGTTGTGCATTGCACTTCGATAGTATTTCTGGTTCCTTGATGAAAGAGTTGATGATCACCAGTATTAAACGTAGACATATGCAAATGCACAGTAGCTGTTACGTCCGAAACTGCAGACTGGTTCGCGGCAATAATTGATGTTAACTCATTTGCATTACTATTTTCTTGCAACATAGCAAAGTTGTCTGGATGTGGCTCAAAGGCAACAACTCTACCTTTTGGCCCAACCCAATTTGCGGCTGGAAGTGCAAATAAACCAACGTGCGCACCAACATCGACAAATGTCATTCCTTCTTGGAGTAACGTTTGAATTAGGTCTGTAGTTACGGGCTCATATTCACCAGTTGATTCTGCTTCAAGCGTGACACCAAAATCGCCACTTGGAAGGGAGAAATCCATACCGCAACGATGCAATTTGCCCGCTTGTTTAATCTTTAAAAGACGGACGGCAAAATACCGAACAGGCGGGAATCTTTCAAGTACTGGACGGATAAAAGGCGCTAATCGGCGACGCAAATTTCCAAATGTTTTCGAAGTACTCATTAGTTGGGTCTGTCCTGTCGTTCCATTTTATGAATATACTTTGGATAGAAATTCACTTATGACACTATCGGCAAAATGCAATCCTTTAGCCGTTAAAGCAAGATGATTTTTTTCCCATTGGAGCAATCCTGAATCGCAATTCCGGTCGATCACTGCCTGTCTCCACTGATTCGATGACTGTAAAACGAGAGATTCAACCCAAGAACGCTCCATGCCTCTTAGTAGACGAAGCCCCATCATAAATGCTTCCCCTGCTTGTGTGTCTTTTGGAAGAAGTTCTACATCTTCAACCAAAGGCAACGGAGCGTGCACAAAGTAATCACGCAAACGTGGCGCGTTACGCCAACGTCTTCCGTCAATATGACCAGCGGCTGCAGGGCCAAATGGCCACCAATTATTATTGTTCCAATACATCAAATTATGTTTGCAAGTAAAACCCTCTTTTGCGTAATTGCTAATTTCATATTGTGCATATCCGTTTGACTCGAGTTCCTCAGTCACAATGTCGAACATGTCTGCTTCAAGATCGTGATCTACCCGGGTAATTGCGCCTGTACGCAAGCGTTGTAACAATGGTGTATTCAACTCATACGTCAAAGCGTAACAACTCATGTGCGTAGGACTAAGCGCCATCGCTTGATTCAAATCGAAACGCACTTGCTCTATTGTTTGCGTTGGTATTGAATAAATAATGTCAAGATTTACATTTTGTATTCCAGCTGCGTGCACACAATCTACAGCACGCTTGACACTGCATGGTTCATGCCACCGTTCAAGAACTTTAAGCAATTCAAGATTAAATGATTGTGCCCCGATACTTACACGGTTGATGCCGTGCTCAACCATGCTTATAGCTTTTTGCGCTGTTACAGTTTCAGGATTCGCCTCAATTGAAAATTCGACATTGCTCGACATTGGTATGCTTGAATGAATCCCTGCAAGCATTCGATCAAATAGAGATTCTTCAAGAAGCGTTGGAGTACCACCTCCAATAAATACAGTTTCCAACTCTGGCAAATGTTGCCCAACTTCTTTGAGCTCAACAAGTAGCCGTTCAACGAATTGTTCGTGCTGATCTTCCTTCCCAGCGATGCTAAAGAAATCACAATAATGACATTTATGAAAACAAAACGGAACATGAATATAGGCGCCAGTTGCTGAAGAGGCGGAATTTTGCCAGTCATTTGCGGTTAAAACTGCCTTAGGAACTCCAGAATTTGGTTGAAATGAACCAGACAAAATGGTAAACTGGGGTAGTTGATTAGATGAAGATTCATTCACGATAGTCATTTTACCCGCAGGAGACGTATAGCGATGGCAATTCAGCTCATCATGACATTTGAAGATGGCACTAAGCGTTTTTTCGACCTACATCAAGACCGAACAACGATTGGTAGCCGTCGATCTTGTGATTTGCACGTTTCAATTCCTTCCATCGCGCCAGTTCATTGTGAAATTACCCTCAAAGATGGTCTCGCAGAAATTCTAAATTGCAACCCAGACTCTGACACTTTCTGCAACGATCAGGCAATTTCCTCAGCAACATTAGATGATGAAGATATCGTCCGCATCGGCCCTGTCGAGTTCACTGTAAAAATGAATGACGACGAAACTATAATTCGCCGTCTCTAATTCTCGTTAGAATACACATATGAATACAGGGCAAAATACCGCTATAGTTGGACTTCAATGGGGCGATGAAGGCAAAGGAAAAATTGTCGATTTACTTACTGCAAAGCATGATGTAATCGTTCGATATAACGGTGGCGCAAACGCCGGACACACAGTCGTCGTTGGCGATGAAAAGTATGCGTTGCATTTAATTCCATCTGGTATTTTGTACGAAGATAAACAATGTGTCATTGGCAATGGTGTAGTTGTGGACCCTGTTCAACTGATTAAAGAAATTGACACCTTGCGTAACCGTGGCATTGAAGTCGGCGACAACTTAAAAGTTTCGAATCGCGCGCACGTTGTAATGCCATATCACAAAGAACATGACGCAGCGCTTGAGCGCAAACTTTCACAAATAGCAAATAAAGGCGACCAGTCCATCGGCACAACTAAACGAGGGATTGGCCCTGCATACGCTGACAAAGTACACCGTGCAACTGCGATTCGTATGGGCGACTTGCTCGACCATGCTACACTTCTTGACAAACTTACAGTTACATGCGCTATTCGATGCGCCGAACTCACCGCCCTTGGCGTAGACGCACCACCGCTAGATGCAAATGCATTAGCTGATGAGTACGCAGGCTATGGTAAACGATTAGCACCGCACATCATTGATACTGTTTATGCATTACATGATTGCGTAAACGAAGGCAAAACCGTTCTTTTTGAAGGCGCAAACGCCTGCCTTCTGGATATCGATCATGGAACATTCCCATACGTCACAAGTTCAAACTGCTCCGCACTGGGCATCCACGCTGGCACTGGTTTGCCTGGCAAATACATCAACGATGTTGTCGGAATCATGAAAGCCTATTCAACTCGCGTTGGTGGCGGACCATTCCCAAGCGAAGAACTAGGCGAAATTGGTGAAGCAATTCGAGGCCGAGGCAACGAGTACGGAACGACAACCGGTCGCCCACGCCGTTGTGGCTGGCTCGATTTAGTTGCGGTAAAATATTCAGCAATGATTTGCGGAACAACTTCCGTTGCCTGCATGCTACTTGATGTTCTAAGCGGGTTTGACGAACTTAAAATATGTGTTGCGTATGAACTTGCTGACGGTTCTCGAAGCGAACGATTTATTCCAGACGCGCGCCAACTTTCAACTGTGAAGCCAATTTTTGAAACACTCGAAGGATGGCCTGAAGAAATTGACCACATTACTACCCCAGAAAATCTACCTGCAAATGCAAAAGCATATCTTGACTTCATCTCGTCGTATTTAGATTTGCCGATTTCAATTGTTAGCGTCGGACCGAAGCGCTCACAAACAGTTATCTAACTGAACCGAATTTCCGAGTTCGTCCTGCAAAATTTTCTATTGCTTCATCGAGTGAAACTGCATCGAAATCTGGCCAACATTGCTCTGTAACATAAATTTCTGAGTAGGCTATTTGCCAAAGCAAAAAATTCGAAACTCGAAACTCGCCAGCCGTACGGATTAACAAATCAGGGTCTGGCACACCAGCGGTATACAACCGTTGCTCTAGATTCTCGCGAGAAACCGCTACGCCATCATCAACAATTTTCTGCATTGCGTGCAGCAACTCACTTCGACCAGAGTAATCCAGAGCTAAACCAATGGTGAGTTTATTGCCTTGCCCTGTTTCTGCATTTGCTTTGTCGAGCGCAACGAGTACCTCCGCAGAAAATTTTTCTCTGGAGCCATAATGTACAAGGCGAATGCCTTGTTCTGCAAGTTCTGGAACTTCACTTGTTAAGTTGACCAACAATAAATCCATCAGTGCAGATATTTCTGCTTCAGGGCGTGTCCAATTTTCAGTCGAAAAAGAATAGAGTGTTAAGTATTCAACGCCAAGTTCGACACAACGCGTAACAATTTTTTTAACACTCTTCGCTCCCGCAATATGGCCTTCTGTACGAGTCAATCCACGAGCCTCTGCCCATCTGCCATTACCATCCATAATAATAGCGATGTGCTTTGGAACGCTTGGTTTGTCCATTTTGGTTTCAGCCATATACCTATTCTATACCACATTTTCTTTCAATTATTAGTATCACTGCACAATTAAAAACCCGCCCCGCACGTCATTTTGCGGATGAGCGTGGCGAGACGGGCAAAAATGTGTTTTAATTAATTAATTAGGCAATTTTTCAAGGTATAAAATCTTAGGTTTGTCTGATGGCACATTAACACTAGAACGATCAACAAGCATAACGTAACGGCTGTCATCTACAATGTAATCTAAATCCGTAGCATCCCAAATACCCGTCACCGGATTTCGTTTGAATGTTCTAATTCGCATATGCACCGTAAACATGTCACTCGTAGTTGAAATCAAGTTAGAAATACCCGCTTGAAGTAAGTTAACTTCTTCGGCATCACTGGTAACACGGTCACCACTTCTTGTATCTTCGCCGTAGTAGTCTGCAAAGTTTACTTCAGTGCTAAGCATCGACCCAGCATCGACTAACTCATCTGCAGTTCCATAATTGATTGTTCCAAATGGATCCATGGCTGCAAAATCGATTCGCCATGCGTCTCTATCTCGAATTGCATTGTGTTGATTGTCTAAGTTCCATGGCTCAATAACACCATTTACTATCGCTGATTGTTGCAACATGCCAATTTCAGCCGGCGATGAGAAACCTCGAGTATCTTTTGGACCGCTGCCGTACGCATTTGCATCCATTCCAATTGCAACGGTTCGGTTTTCATAATTTGGCCCACCTGTATGCCCAGATCCTATAAGAAGATCGGGACTGCCGTTGGATGACTCACGCCACTGCACCATTGATTCTGGCAACAGCGAACGCGGATTACGGTCTGCAGTATCGAGAACTCCTGTCTCACTTGCGGGCGTTGCATGAACCACTTTATACATGTGTGGCAACATGCGAAGTGTTTCTACGGTTGCAGTGTTAATATTAATAATGCCAGGGGTTGCTTTGCCTGAATAACCATTTGCATTGTAGAACGCGTGGGTTGATGGGCGTTGCTGAAGACTACCCGTTGGATAGAGCGCATCACCGATTCCATCACCTGTAATATCAGGCCTGCCCGGACCGTCGCAAACGAAGGAATCAAGAACACGAGCTGCAATCGACAATCTTGGCCATGCATGATTTAACGCTTGCGCTTGGAAGCCATCAAATTCATTCCTACCAGCCATCATCAATGGCAAGTTCGCATCACCCTCAGACAAGAAACGCAATCTATTCACATTTTCGTTTAATACAACTTCATCATTTTCGATTGTTCCAACCCAAGGTGCCCACCACTCTTCAATTGTTGCATCCCAACGTGGGTACATAAACTCACTAAAGGTAGTGACTGTCCCTGCATCTACTGCCGTTCCAGCAACATCATCTAGCGGACTAACCGGAAGGACAAGATATGAATCTTCTTCTAACTCCAAGTGCGTGCCTTCAAGCATATGCCCGAATAGCCACAAGTACAGTAATTCTCCAACTTGTTCAAAGTCGTTATCTTTCTGCAACATTTGCATTGAAAAATCTAGTGACATATCAGTCTCATCAATACTATCATCCGCATCCGTATCTTCAAAAGCTGGCGTATCGGAAGTCGTGCCATCCCCATCATCGTCCGTTCGTTGTCCGTACCATCCCTTATCTGGATATGACCACTTACCATCAATAGCAAACTGAGGATCTTGCAAATGGTTCATGTCGAAAGAGGTTGGCTTGTGTGTATACAAACCACCAACAACTTCACCCGGATTAACGGCACCCTGGCGTAATGTTCCAGCACGTGGTGTCCAAGATTCAACAACAAACCAAGGGTCAAGATAATCTGGAAGCAGGTCATCATCGGCGGTGTCAGGATTTCCATCGCCATCCATATCATCTGGATCGGTGAACTCAGTCCAATGGAAACCGGAAGTAAATTCAATTTCACTTACCGGTGGCTGGGATTGCGGGTTTGCAACAGGACGCAACTCGACACTTCGTATCAAATCATGTGCAGCAAATACATATCTTGGATTTCGTTCCCATGGATCAATCCGATCATTGTGCCAACCAGAAACATCAGGAGCATCTACACCCCAAGCTCTAGTTACACGATCCCACTGGGCGAGCATAGCTGAGGTATTCGGTAAAGCCTCAATCTTATTGCCGTCCCGGTCGGTGAGAGTCACATACCCGTCCGTACCGAGTTTCAGCCATTCATCTGCTAGATCTTCAACAACTCTTTGATTAAAATTAGTAAGAGAATTCGGGGCATCGACGCGATCGATTAATACTCGTTGCCTATCAACTCCATCAATACCGTCAAATTTATACAACGCGACACTATTTTGTTCGTCGACATTTAGTGCGTCGTAATACGTTCGATCTGTACTCCATGTGGCATTGGGTACGCCAACAAAAATTGTGCTCTCGTCGATTGTTGGAGTAGCAATATCATCAGTTGGATGATCTGTAACTTCAATATCAAGGAAGTCACGCCATTCAGAATTAAAATCATGAGCACCATCGGGATCAATGATAGTCGAGACCTCAGGCAAAGCGTATAAAATCAAAGTCGAAGGATTATCAGGAGTTGCAGGTGGCAATACTACGTTCAATCCTTCTAATTTTAAATCTTGACCAAAAAATTCAACCGCAAAATCGTTCAAGTCAATAGCCCTGTCAAATGGATTCGCTAATTGGACAACAGCAACAGTTTCTTGGGGGCATTCTGCCAAATCAGTTGTCACTAGGAAGTATCCAACGCAAGTTGAATCTGCACAGAGCACTCCTGCTCCTTGCCAAACTCCGCCGAGGGAATTTTCGCAAACAGATTCCGTATTTTCTAAACAACTTCCACTATCAAAACAACATGCTCCTTCTAGACAAGGGCTGTCTGCACAAAGAACACCACCACCTTGCCAATCGCCAGCCATTGCTAAACAAGTTGCTTGAGGAAGATTTTCGCAACCGCCAGAACCGTAACAGCATGCACCTTCGCACGGTGTGTCTCCACAATTTTCGCCGACGTAATACGTTCCATCGAGAACCTCTTCGCAATAATATACAAAGCCATCAGGGGCAGTCTCTGCATTTTCAACGTCCATGATGTTTACACATGAACCACTTGGCAGACAACATTTTCCTTCTGGCAGACAATTTGCGTATGTGTAGTCATCATCGAAGAGAGGTGTGCAAGTTGTCCCATACCCATTAAAGAATCCTGGCGGGTCGTCTTCTTCCCAGTTAAATTGGCCATCTGGGTCCCACAGTTTTTCACACGTATGTTTCGAGAGTATTTCGCAACCACCATTCCACAAACAACACGCACCTTCGCAAGGATCAATAGAACAAGTAGCACCAATCAAGAGCGAACCTCCGAGAAAATCGCAAGAAGTCTGGAACGTTTCAAGGCACTCGCCGTTCTCAAGACAACACGCGCCTTCAACGCATGGTGCTGACAAGCATAGAGTGCCAGACCCGAGGTACGTGCCGCCCATTTCAATACAAGAGATTGGAGACGCTGATTCACAGCCAAGAGGATCCAAACAACAAGCACCTTCGCAAGGGCGAGTAGAACAAACTGTACTGAAGCCCATAAAAGTACCGCCGTGGAATTCGCACGAAGGCAATACCATGACATCTAAACAACTTCCACTATTAAGGCAACAAGCTCCACGACACGGATTCGTTTCACATGAAGAACCAAGCCCCATGAATGTGCCAAAAAGCACATCGCAATTTGCTTGCGTGTCATTAACGCACGTGCCACTTGGAAGGCAACATGCGCCTACACAAGTGCTCGATTCGCAAGCAGTGCCACGACCCTGATACACGCCACCAAGAGCAAGGCAGGTTTTTTCTGAACTTGTATCAGCGCAAATACCATCACCCAGACAACATGAACCACCAAGTAGAACATTACATGGGTTTGTTTCACAGAACACGCCGTCTTGATAAACGCCGCCGAGAGCGTCGCAATTTATTTCGGAAACTACATCTGCACAAATATCTCCCGCAACACAACATGCTCCAGCTGATTGGCTTGGAAAACAATCTACAAGTTCGCACAGTGTATTGTTTCCTGCATAAATGCCGCCGATTAATTCACAATCCTCGTTTAAAAGTTGCGCACAAGCATCGCCGTCATTAATACAGCATGCGCCATACGAACTTAGATAGAAACAGCCAACTGCTTCGCATACCGAATTTTCGCCTTGGAATGTACCGCCTAAACCTAAACATACATTTTCAACTTGTTCTGTACATGCGTTACCTGCCGACATACAACAAGCGCCAGAAAGTCCAACAACGCATGGGTCTGTCGCACAACTTGTTCCAATTCCTTGAAAAACACCGCCCATAATCCCGACACATGATGAGCCAGAAACATTTTCGCAAACGTCTGATGCGCCATCGCCATCGCTATCAATACAACAAGCACCAACGCAGGGCCTTGCGCCACACGTTGTGCCCTGCAGGAACTCTCCGCCAATTGCTAGACACTCCGATGCATTAAATTTATTTGTACAAGCTGCATCTGTTCCAATAAATTTAACGCAGCAAGCGCCGATACATGGCTGCTCGCTACAAGTTTGTCCTAGATTAAAAGTTCCACCCATCTCTGTACATGAAATCTCCTCAAGATCTAAACAAGATGAACTGTCAAGGCAACATGACCCACCTGTCAGACAAGGGTCGTCAATACAGGAAACAAGGTCGCCTTGATACACGCCATTGAGCTCATGGCATGTTGCTGAATCGATATCATCACATTCACCTGTGTCAAAACAACACGAGCCACGAATAACTGAAGAACCACAAGGAACTGAGCCGCACTGTGAGGCTTCGCCTTGGTATGTGCCGCCGAGTAGACCACAAGCAGTTTCAGATACATTAATACATACTTCCGATTCAATGACTTCTTCTAGCAACTGACCTGCATTGACAGAGCCCGATGACAAGAGCATCACAGACCAATCAAAGTCAGAGAAATAAGAACCAGTTCCAAACAATCCAATTGATGAATCGGCTGGGGCAGCGACTTGTGTTTCTGGAACCAAGTCTGATGTTTCGCCAAGAGCTGGACCGTCCGTCGCGATGAAGATGCCTTCGTAACTTAGGAATTGGTTTGGTACTAACACGCCATTGACTGAAATTGCGAGGCCGTCAGGCCCATCTTGCAATGCAGCAATAGTTGAGTACACCGTCATTCCGCTCTGGGTTTCTCCAGCCAAAAAGTCCGAACCGTTCAGAGTGCCGTACACAGCACCAGTATCACCATCGTAAAGTGATACTTGCACCGTTGCGATTGCAACTGAGTTATCAAGGACAATTTCAACCGTTTCTTTAGTTGGCTCAACTGTGTCGTATTGAAATTCGTTCAACCAAATTTCATCTGCAATATATTCAACACAACAAGCCCCTTCAACACCACAAGCTTCAACATCGCATGACGTTCCATACCCCATAAATGTCGCATCAAAATTGCTTTCACATGATTCTTGTGATAAATTTTCGCAACCACCAGTTGCAAAACAGCAAGAACCAATACAACCATTCTCCGCACAAGAAACGCCTTGGTTGAATATACCGCCAAGGTTTTCGCAAGTATCAAATGAAACCTCTTCACATATTTTCGTGTTCAAACAACATGAGCTTAAACAAGGATTTGGGCCAACAGCAATTTGTATTGTTAATCGTGGTTGGAATTCCGTAATGGTTTCTCTACTTGCATATGAAGATTGACTTTGTACTCCATCCGGCAAATCTTTATACACAATAAGAGATAGTTTCCCCGCGTGATTTTCAATTGCATCCGCAACCAAATCAACAATGAATAATTTAACATTACCAAGCGAACCTACGAGGAAGTTATATTCTTGTGTTACAGGGTCGACATCGCCGCCAGCACCAGACCCGCCGGGCCACACATTCGTTCCGTCGTACGTGTTCCAATCCGCAGTCTCACTTACCCAGCCTTCTCCTAAGCCAAGATTCTGAACATTTAATCTTGCCAGAGAAATAACTGAAGAAACTCCTGCTAATTCTTCAAAATCAAGAACGAGAATCGCAGAAGAAATTTGTGACGAATCAATACTTGGATCCAATTGAAATTCAAGAAGGATATGTTGGCGTGCAGAAGTTGCATTTTCGCCTGCTAAAAGCGTTACATCTGCACCATGCGCAGTTACAGGATTTGCTTCATCAATCCAAGTGTCAGCAATCGGCATTTCAATAACTGTTATTTGCGATTCAAAACAGGATGTGCCTGCTAAATAATTACCGCCGTCTGATAAACAAGCAGATGGGGACATGACATCAACGCAAGTTCCGCTTCCAAAGCAACACGAACCTATTGTTGTACAGGGCGTGATTTCACAAGATGTACCAACGCCTAAGTACGTACCGTTTAGCAAATTGATACAAGTAGTTTCAGATGCATCAACACAGGATGCGTAATCAGAAGAAAGACAACACGCACCTGCGACACAAACATCATCAAAACAAAAAACGCCTGGATTGTATGTTCCAAATAATGACAAACAGTGGTCTTCATTGTAAACATCCATGCAAGACGCACTGGCGAAACAACAAGATCCAAGTGGAACACATGCTTGCGTTGCGCAAGCAGTATCAACGCCTGCAAAATATCCGCCAATTTCACCGCAGCTAGCAGAAGATAGATCTAAACATTCTCCAATTAATGGAAGAACAAGGTCTGGCTGATGCACACCATCAACGCAACATGCACCAATACAAGCCGTGTCGCTACAACTGACGGCAAGTCCTAGAAATTCGCCGCCTCGATCAATGCAGACAGATTCGTACGTATAAATACAACCACCCTCTGCAAAACAACATGCGCCTAAATCTGTGCAGGGACCGTCGTCTGTTCCGGGATCGCCGTCTGGATCGCACACTTGGCCATCAAAATACGTTCCTCCAAGTAATCCTTCACATGTTTCTTTTGAAACTTCAACACAAGTGCCCGTTGCTAAACAGCAAGCCCATGGATCGCCACCAGCTTTTGCTTGGTGTGCATGCGCAATAAATGTTTCCAAAATGAATGGCTGCAATTCCATCCCGAGCATTTCTACTGCATCTTCGTTTGGACCAGCAATGCTTGTTTCTGCAAAAGGAACATAACTCCCCCAAGTTGGGTCTTGTTCATCGTTCACTTGTCTGCCAATAACTGGTGGAGTTACCGCTTGGCTCAACGGTAAATTATACATCGCCGTCGTACCATCATACGTGTGAGCCAATGATGAATGCTCACGCCAAGTGGAATCCTGATCCCTATACGTTAATAAGTTTGATGCTAGACCAGCTGCACTTATTCGTGCTTGCTGGTAATAATTTGTCGCAAGGGTATCCCAAAGTGCATCGGGATCAGGTGTTGAGTACGTCCCCAATGGTGCGTTCGCGTCCCGCTTGAGTGCATCATAATTTGCACCGCTGGGGTCGAGATATTCTAAATTTTCAATTCCACTTTCTTGCGAATCAGTTAGCGCAAGCAATATTTGCAATGGTGCTCGCTCTGCGAGTGACAATCGACCATCGGAATTTGACTCAAACCAAATATCAAAATAAAAATCGTTACTAGTAGGGTAATACTCACGCAAGTCCACTTTACTTCTGGCTTGTTGACGCCAATTCAAAACGGCATTTTCCAACGCAAGTTGCGCATCGCCGCCATTCTGCGAAGCAATAATTGCAGCATTCACGCCTTCAATAGCTACTTTCGTTGGGAATGTTGACCCAAAAACGCCAGTTCGCGCTGCAGCAGGAACGCCTGCTGCTTCATAGGCAGCAATATCAAATGCATCGTAGCCCAGAGGAATATTCATATTTTCTGGGTCATGCCGATTCCAAAATCTATCTTCCCACCGAAGCCACGGTGGTAGCAAATCGTTACGAACGCCAGAAAACATGGTCAATTTACGACGGTTATCAAATACAAGTTGTGCATTGTCAAGTTGATCGCGGTATTCACTTGCCTCGTGGTTGTGCTGATAATCACTTCTTAAAAATTGGTTTTGAACATCACCACCACTAATGTATCCAATAATGTCATTTACACTTCGTTCAAATCGAGAACCGACAAACTGATAATTATTACCGTCTGCTATACGCAATTCTAATTCGTCTGCGATTGTGAATGGGCGCAAACCATTCGTCGCGTTAAATGGATCGCGACCTGCTAATTGAAAATACCAAAGTCGACCGTACCTTGATGAAATATCATCTGTAATACTCAGGGCATGATTCCCCGTTGGGTCGACAAAAACCGAATTGGTTGTATTTTGATTTATTTCAATTCCAAGTTCATCGAGCAAACTTGCATTCTCACGCCTTATTCATTTCAATAGGCCATCACATTCGTTTGCTTTGTCTTTTGGCAAATCG
>JABIWU010000011.1 GCA_018701395.1 Phycisphaerae bacterium
AGCGGTGGGTGGTGGAAGAAATTGTCATGCTTGGATTTTTTCTGGCCCTCGCGGGGTTGGTAAATGCACCGCAGCAGAAGAGTTTGCAAAAACCGTTCTTGAAATCCCGTTGGATTGTAGGGCTCACCCCGATTTACACATCATTCGAAAAGAAGATGTTGTTTGGTCAAAAAACCCCTCTCTCAAAATTAAGAAGCAAACAAACATACCGCTCGACTTGCTCCGAGAAAGAATTATTGGCGGAAAAACCTCTGACGACAGGGTCCATGATTCTGTTGCGTATAAAACGCCAATTAGTGGCACTAAAAAAGTTTTTATTATTGATGAAGCGGAGCTGTTAGATGAAACTGGCCAAAACGCGTTATTAAAAACACTAGAAGAGCCGCCAGGCGGGACTACTATTATTTTGGTTACTAGTCGTGACGATTTATTGTTGCCCACTATTCGAAGTCGGTGTGCTTCTGTTTCTTTTTCGCCACTTGATTTGGATTCCATGCAAACATGGTCCGAATTTGTTGACTTTGATGTTGATCCTGTTGATTTGGCGTGGGCGGTTGGGTTTTCAAACGGGTCTCCTGGTCTTGTTTGTGAGGCTATTGACTCGGGACTTCCAAAGCTTGCGGTCGAGTTGAGGGAGTTTCTTCTTCTTGAAAAAAACGATTATTCTTTTGTTTCTCAAAATTTGCTAGAGTTTGCCAGTGCGTTTGTTGCTAAAAAATTAAAAGAAAATAGTTTTGCTAGTAAAGAGGCGACAAACAGGCGGGCTGGTGAACTGTTGTTGTTGATGTTCGGGTCGGCGGCACAAAAACTAACTCGTGATGGGTTTGTTGAACAGGGTGTTTCTGTTGCCAACATCCTTGTTGATGTTGAACGTCAGTTTTCTACTAACATTTCTATTAAGGTGTTGCTAGAGTCGCTCGCGGCCAGGTGGGCGCATCAGTGTGCTGGTGATTCTGTTTTTATGTAGGGACCCGTCTGTTAAATCGATTTGTTTGTTGAAGAGTTTCTTGGTCAAGCCGTGGGTTAATCTGTTAGTAAAACCGAAAAACCACCTAGTTTTTCTGTGTTTCGACCAAACGAAACAAGGGTGAGTGTTGCACCACACAAAATCATCGCCGCGCTTAATACTTGACCGCGAGACAGTCCGAGTAACAGCGCCACGCCCTCGTCTGGTTGCCTAAACATTTCTGTAACCACCCGAAGTGTTCCATATACAATTAAAAACCAACCAGCAACAACTCCTGGTTTTCTTGGTTTCCACCAAACCACAAACAAGGCAAAGAAAAGCGCGGGGCCTTCCGCTAAGGCTTGAAATAGTTGGGATGGATACCACGCAGTTAGTAGTGGTTGAATTGTTTCTGTTACTAATTGATTTCCTGCGTAAGCCTCGTTCACTACAGATTGATAAAAAGAATTTCCGCCTACAACCTGTGATCGAAGTGTGTCTACGACAGAAAGTTCGTTTTTAAACTGGTCTGGATACACAGACCAAACTTCAGTTATTTCCGTTGGATATTTAATCGACCACCACGGTGGTCTTTGTTGTTGAATTTCTGGAAGTTGTTTTCCCCAAAGCTCCCCATTTATAAAATTTGCGATTCTCCCGAAAAATAGTCCCGGTGTTGCAAAAATTGCGCTTATATCAAACAAGTGCAATACCGAGATTTTGTTTTTTTTACCCCAAACCACCAACGCAACTAGAACGCCTAATATTCCGCCGTGACTTGCCATGCCTCCGTCTTGAATTGCCAACACCTTCCACCAAGGAAATTCTTGGGTAAAGGTAATAAACATGGATGGGTCATAAAACAAACAATATCCAAGTCGACCACCCAACAGCACACCAACAACGCAAGCAAACATGAAATCGCCAACGCGCGACGGTTGAATTTGTGTGATTTTTTTATTGCCCATCCACCTGATTGCAAACCAAGCAACAACAAAGCCGGTGATATAGGCCAACCCGTACCATCGTAATCCCAGTGTGTCGGTGAATTGAATGGCGAATGGGTCTAATTTATGAATATAAGCACTAGCAAGCATTTTGTAATGGTACACCAACACAAGAACGGTTCGTGGTCTGCGTCAAAGAGTATCATTCCTACTATATGAACACCTTAAATCCACTTCAAGAAGCTGTTTCGCAAATAAAAAGTGGACACACGCTTAGTTCTGATTCAATTGCTGCTGCATTTCGGGTCATTATGTCTGGCAATGCAAGCGATGGTTTAATTGGAGCTTTTTTGGGAATACTTGCTACTAGGGTTCCTACCGGCGAAGAGTTACATGGCGCTTCTGGGGTAATGAAGGAATGCGTTGAGCGTATTTCCTTGCCAAACCCAGACTTTTTGCTCGACACGTGTGGCACTGGCGGAGCGCCAAAAACATTTAATGTTTCCACTGCTGCTGGCGTGCTATCCGCCGCGTGTGGTGTTCGTGTTGCAAAGCACGGAAACCGCTCAAGAACAGGTAGGGGTTCTGCGGAGATTCTTGAACAACTTGGAGTTAATATTGAAATTTCTATTAAACAACAAATCAGGTGCCTTGAAGAGGTTGGCATCTGTTTTTGTTTTGCTCCCAAGCACCACAAGGCGGTTGCCCACGTAATGCCGGTTCGAACAGACCTTGGATTTCCAACAATCTTTAATTTGTTGGGACCCTTAACAAATCCGTGTTCTGCTGGTCGACAGCTTCTTGGGGTTTGGGATAATTCGTTTGTTTTATCAATGGCCGAATCGTTGCTAGCTAGTGGTACTTGTAGGTCGGCTGTTGTACATTCCCAAGACGGCCTTGATGAAATTTCCATTTCTGCGCCAACCAGAATCGTGTATGTCAATGAAGGAAGAATACTAGATGAAACCATTTGCCCAGAAGGCGTGGGGCTTCAAACTTGGGATCGAGAGTTAGTCACCGCCTCATCTCTCCCAATGGCACTAGAAATGTTTAAGGCCGTCTTGATCGATGGGGTTAGGGGCGCCCCGAGAGAGATGGTATTAATTAATACCGCAGTGAGCCTTGTGCTCGCAGAAGCGGCGGAGAATCTATCTGAGGGCGTTGAAATGGGTGGTGACGCCATCGACTCTGGTAGGGTCGCTGCGCTTCTTCAAAACTGGGTAAAAATTAGTAATACGCACACATAATTCACAGAACCAGAATAAATCAAACTAAATAAATATATATCTTCTTCGTAGTAGTAGGCACCGTTGTTATGTGGATAACACCAACAACGAAACCTAAACGCCGCCACTCAAACGACTTATATGCCAACGGGTTTCTAACAAGCTGTTTGTATGTGTGTTTAATGGCGAATATTTAGGACCGATTAATTATTGTTTGTGCGGCTTTTTTAACTAACTAAGGGTGGTTTAAAACAATAAAAAACGACTTATCCACCATATATCCACACGCCTGTTAACAACCTACACCCCTTGCGAATCTGATAGTTGTTCTTCTAGTTTTTCAATGTCTTTGGCGAAATATTCCTCTACCTTAATTTTTTGGTCTATTGATTTTATGGCGTGCATGACCGTTGTGTGGTCGCGCCCACCAAAGTATCCCCCAATTTCTTCAAGGCTAAACCGGGTGTGTTTTCTCGCTAACCACATGCCGAGCTGCCTCGGAATAGTAATGGATTTGTGCCGTTTTTTTGAAAGCAGGTCGGATAATTTTGTGTCATAAAAATCAGTAATAACATCTAAAATATCTTGAATTGAAACATGGCGCGGCCCAGCTTCGGCCGCCTCGTTTCCTATTTCTTTTTTAGCCATTGCGAGCGTTATCGGAGAGTTGTCAAGCAGGGATACGCTTTGTAGTTTAATAATAGCACCCTCAAGTTGGCGAGTGTTTGAACTTAGTTTTGTAGCAATATAAGTTGCAACATCGTCCGGAATTTCAATATGGCGAAGCGACGCCTTTTTGTTAATAATAGAAACCCGCGTTTCAAAACCCGGCTTTTCAACACACGCCACCAACCCGCAGCAAAAGCGACTAATTAACCGTTCTTCAAGGTGTGGAATATCGCTTGGCGGGGCATCAGAACTCAAAACAATTTGTTTGTTTGATTGAAAAAGTGTGTTAAATGTATGAAAAAACTCTTCTTGTGTCTGGTCTCTTTTTGAAAGATCATGAATATCATCAATGACCAACATGTCAAACGCACGAAATTTATTCCTAAAAGAAGACATTTCTCCAGCCTGAACCGCTTCAAGAAACTGAGTCATAAAACCATTGCAAGAAACATAATAAATTCGCATCTCTGGGTTTGCGTTCATCGCTGTCTGGCAAATCGACTGTAAGAGATGTGTTTTTCCTAGCCCAACACCGCCATGAATAAACAGCGGGTTGTACGCCTGCCCCGGCCTTTCAGATACAGCAATCGAGGCGGCGTGTGCGAGCCGGTTCCCGGGCCCGATCACAAAACCATCAAAATTGTAATCGGGGCTAATTAACATGTCGTCTTCAATTATTGAAGAACCACCAACAACACTGTCCCCAGAAACCGTAGAACCCACCGGCCCAATGTCGACGTCTGTTCCAACAAAAACAACGCTGAGCAAGCGGCCAGTTACAAACTGCGCCACATCCGAAAACGGCTGTGTGCAACACCGCTGTAGATATTTAAGTTGTACTGGTTCGTCAATTTGAATATGTACAGAACCATCAATTATCCCAATTACCCGAATGCCATCGAACCACCGCCGACACATTGCCGGGTAATCCAACTTTAATCGCTCAAGTATATCGGTTTTTAATTTATTGTTATCCATTAGGCGCTTGGCTGCTCTGCCACAAAGTCACCACTTATGTCTTCGTTTGTTAGCTTTAGTTCTTCTGTTTGTTTTTCAAATCGAAGCCGATTTGCTCTATGGTCCATTAATATATGAATACGGCGAGCATCATCACACCCAACCCGATCGTTAATAGCACATTTAATTTGGTCAAGGGTTGTTCGGCGACTCGTGTGTGTAATTACAACGTGCTCCGCTTTCCAAACCTGCAAAAGTTCAGCAATATCATCGATATGAAGATGTCTTCCAACCGACGCGCGCTTTTTGTGTTCTTGCTCAAAAAAAGTACACTCAGTAATAACTATTGGGGCGCTTACAAATTCTGGACGAACCAAATGATCGCCGATCTCGGTGTCGCCAGTGCAAGCAACAAGCGGAATTTTTAATGTTTGTGTGATGTTGGTGCCATCTATTTTTAATTGCCTGAGTTCATGTTGTGGTAATCCAAAAAACTTGTCTAATAATTTTTTTCGATGTTCCATCACAACATACGAAAGCGCAGGAACTGTATGTTTGGCTTCGATTGCCTTTAAGAAAACGCCTGGCTTTATTTCGTATTCCCCATCTGGTTTAATTGGAACAATAACGTGTGGGGTGTTTTGTTTTTCTAAATCAACCCACCCACCCATCATCGCTTGCACATCACCGGCAATTTCTTCATGACAAATACAAGTGCCAACCCCCATTTTTTGAAAGACTCGCTGGCTGAAGTAATATGGTAGCCCGGCCACATGATCCATATGACCATGTGTTAGCGCAATATACGGAGCAGATAAAACCGGGCGCGGACACAGTCCAACATCAAACGCCACATCTAACTCCGGAACATGAACCGCGGTTTGTTCACCAGCGATACTAATGCCTTGAACCCGATATGGCGGTAAATATAAAAACCCAACCTGTCCCGAGCGCGGCGGTCTTCGTGGCAACATAAAATAACTCCATTTGGCTTCCAACAAAGGAACTGAAAAGGCTCTACAGAGGACTTGAACCTCCATGTTTTATTGTCTAAAAACAAGAACAACTAAAACACCCTACCAACTAGGGACACAGAACGAAAACTACAAAAAACAATAAACACCATGCTTATATTTGCAGCCTAGCGATAATACAGAGATACTCCCCAGATAACAACCCTACAGAATTAATCTAAACAGAACTTTTTAACTGTTTGGCAAGAGCACACAACTGTTTCGACGATTCGTTCTCAAAAATTTCCTCAACCCCACTAACTGCCCCGTCAACCGTTTTAGAAACCCTATCAAAAGCGGACGAAATGGCACCAGTGCTATGCAATAATGCGCTTAACGCATCCCTGTCACCATCACTCATAATTTTTTGAAACCCGTCTTTTAATGATGGGTTTTCAACAAGCATTGTGATAATTGGAAGCGTGAGTTTACCTTTATCCAAATCTCTTCCTGCCGGCTTCCCGATAATCGCACGTTCTCCAAGAAGGTCAAGAAGGTCATCTTTAATTTGGAACGCCATACCGACAGAACTTCCAAATTCTTTTAAAGCTTTAATTTCGCGCCCGCTCCCACAGCCGAGCACCGCACCCATTTCACAAGACGCCGCAATAAGCGACGCAGTTTTATCATGAATGATTTGAAAATAAGATTCAAGATCTAAATCCATGTCGTTTCTACGAGAAAGCTGGACTAACTCACCGGCACACAGCGTGTTCGTTACCCCGCCCAGCAATAGGTTTAACTCTGGATTTTTTATAGTGGAACATAACAAGAACGCGCTAGACAACAAATAATCACCAAGCATGACCGCGGCCTCGTTCCCAAACAAACTGTTGATTGTTTGTGCTCCCCGCCTTAAATCCGATTCGTCCAAAATATCATCATGCACAAGTGTTGCGAGGTGAATTAATTCAACAACACCGGCAGCAACGCGAACCGCTTCTGGGGTTGTTTCGCAAGAAGAAACAGATTTCCAAGACAAAAGCAACATCGTTGGCCGCAACATTTTCCCTTTGTAAGCCGCCAACTCCTCACAAATAGCGGCCACTTCTTTGTGTTTGTTTTTTAAATGGTCTGACATAACCAAAGAAACTTGGTCGAGCTCATCCGCCAACCAAACCCCAATCGGCGTAGTCATGTCCATCAGGTTCTTCATGGTATTTATTTCATTGCGGCAATATATGCCACCCACCCCGCGCAAGCCTCACCACGGTTGTCAATTTTCCAAACCCCGTCCCCTTCCCCGTCTTCGTTGGTTCCCTCCCAATACACAACAACCTTTGAAAACCCAGACTCTAGCAAGACGTCTTGAATTTCTGGCAGCGTCCAAAAGCGCCAGTCGTATGTAAAAGCCCGCTTAATTTTAGATCCGTTTGGAAACTCAAAATGAATATAGTTAACAACATCACCAGTTATTGGATTCACATAATTTTGGTCCCACACATAAGTGAAACCATCCATATCTCGTTCTTCATCCATTTCTAAAAACGAATCGCTTCCACCATAAGCGTCAAGTAAAAACAACCCGTCGTCAACTAGGGCGCCGTGCACAGAAGTAAAATATTCCTTAAGAACGCTGCGTTTTTTAAAACCATAATAACTAAAATTCATTGCCAAAATACAATCCGCAGCAGGCGAATCCGGCGCCACAACATCCCGTTTAATCAGAGTGATTCTACTTCCCTGTTCTTTAGTAAGCTCAGAATCAATTTTGTTTTGTGCCCAAGCAAGAACGCCCTCGTCCAAATCAACACCGACAACTGTATTTGTTTCGTTTCTCAAGACCCACTCTCGGGCAACAGCGGAAGTCCCGCAAAAATCCTCTCTAATAGAGTTTGGTTTTCGGTCCCGAAGTTCTTCCCAAGCTTGAAAAACTAAATCAACCTCAGACTCTGGACACTGAACAGAACGCTCATAGAGTTCGTTTATATCCGCGGTTTTTGCTGTAATCCAGCCCTTTTTCACAGGTCGATTGCCCATTGTTTTTATAGCTCCAAACAACTAATTAATTTCATCCAATTGCCGACGCAAGCATTATTCGGCTGGAAGTTCTAGGGTTAACGGGTTCAAGAGGGGCAGCTCGGTAACCGAACCCCCAATAATTGCATGTATATCTTCTATCGAGGCGCGGCCATCCGCGTCTCCGGCTTTAATTTCTTCCCAGTTCCCAACAACCAACATATACATTTCATCTGGCTTAAGAATTGTATTGGCAACTCGCAAAATATCCTCTTTAGTCACCGCGTCAATTTTTTCTCGGTACGTTTCCCAATAAAACCGGTCTTGATCAGTTAGTTCATCATCTACAAAAACCGACAGCGTTACGGCCTTTGAATTAAACGCGCTTGGAAAGGCTTCAATAGTTGCGCTTTTGGCCAGCGCAAGATCTTCGTCTGAAACCAAATCGGTTTTAATTCGTTTAATTTCATCAAAGATTAATTTTGCAGCAAGCGCAACGGTCGAGCTTTTGGATTCATACCCGGCCCCCCAAACCCCATCCCCATAAACACCAGGAGAAAACATCGACCCAACACTATAGGCAAGGCCCTCGTCGCTTCTCACTTTTTGTGTGATGCGACTACTAAAACCACCACCACCAAGAATATAATTCATTAAGTGAGCAGCGGCAAGATCTTCGTCGCCTCGCCTCATCGAACGAAGGCAAATTCGAACACCGCCTTGTGGAACATCTTGCTGAACGTAATAAATGCCCGGAGTGTATTTTGAAGAAACACCCTGTGGGTTAGGGGACACATCACCGCGATTCCAAGAACCTAATTTCTCAGAAAGAAAGGCAAGCATTTCGTTTTTTTCAAAATCTCCACTTATGGAAACAACCATATTTGAAGGATTAATAATTTTAGCGTGCAATTCCCGCAACAATTTTGCATTAATGGGCTCAATAGATGCGGCTGTTGGGTTTCTGCCTAAGTAGGAATCCCCAAACAAAAGGCGCGAATTTTCTCGACCCAAAATAGCACTAGGCTCATCGTTGCGTTGCTTCATCCCCTCAATCACAGAATCTTTTGCTAATGCAATCCTTGATTCTTGAAATCCCGGGTGTTGCAACATGTCTAAAAACAAACCAAAACTTTCCTTAAAATTAGACGAGAGAGAGTTTAGTGTCGCAACAACAGTTGTACCATCACTATTGACAGAAGAGTTGGCAGCAAGAAAAGCGAATTGTTCATCAACCTCCTCCGCAGTCATTGTTTCAGTACCACCACTCCTAACAAGAGACGCCATCATTGAGACAAGACCAGCCCGCGAGATTGGAACCAAGTAATCGCCACCACGAAAAGTCACAGCTATACTAATGAGCGGCAACTCTCTGTCTTCTGCGATAAACACAACGGTGTTATCTGAAATTAATTCCCTAAATGAACTCGCCGTTGGCGGAGTGAAATTAAATTCAGGAAAGACGATGTCGTGTGGGCCGCTCGGCGCAATACTAATGAGTGCTGTAAGTATGGTGGTTGTAAACATGTTTAATATCCAATGTTAATGAAAGTAATTAATAACAATTTAATTGCAGGTTAATTTTCGTTTTCGAGCTCTGCGATAAGAACAGTAAGCCGCGCAAGAATGTATTCCAACACGACTTTGTCACTACCCTCAACTCTTGTGGCGGCCATTGTCAACGCGGCCTCAACCTGCATAAGCTCACCCAAAGACTTGTCTTGAAAGCTCGCAAGGAATTCCGTAGCTTCAGCTAGTTGTTGCGCGTTTAGTTCAAGGTTTTGGTTTGTTTCAACAAAATTTTCTTCAACAGTCTCTTCAACCACCTCTTCAACTACCACGGTTTTTGTGGGTTCTTCGGCCCCTGGGTCACCAGAAAGAGAGTCGATTCTTTCTTGTAGTTTTTTAAGCAAGAAATCAAAAACAGCTTTAAATTCCTCAGGAACCTGCTGGGCCTGCACCCTCATTTGATCCACAGTCTGTAGAAGCTCTTCTTTTGGAATGGTTTTAAGCTCAGAAAGCGCTTGTTTAATCATCATCTGTTGCTCTTCCGAAAAGGCCGACAACTCTTCCTCGAGCAGAGTGTCAACAGGAGCCGCATTTTCTGAACGATTATAAATCGCAACAGATGAGTTGTTTTTGGTGAGATATTTGTTTGCAACCCGCTTAATGTCATCAGCAGAAACAGCAAGAAGAAGTCCTTCTGATTCGTTAATTGCTTCCCACCCACCAATTGCTTCTCCATATCCAAGCTGAATCATTAAGTAAAAGTTGCTTTGTAACCCCCTAAACTGATCGGCAACAACATTGTTTTTTACTTTTTCTAATTCATACTCAGACACAGATTCGTTTTGTAACAAATCAACCTGTTCATACCACGCACTTTCGAGTTGCCTTGGGCTGGCATCACCCTTAACAGTTGAAGTAAACGAAATTGCTCCCGCATATTTTTTGGTGTCTACAACAAGGCGAGCGCTATTTGCAATTTCTTTTCCCTCAACCAACGCTTTGTACAACCGTCCGGTTTTTCCGTTTAATATTGAAGACATCACCTCAAGAGGAAACGAGTCTCGGTGCATAAAAGGTACCCCATGATAACGAACCTCTACTCGAGATTGCGCATCTAAATCAACAACCATTAGTTGCGGCGCCATTTGTATTGGCTCAATAGTCGGAACCGGCGGCGGTGGAGCGTCGCCCTCTTTAAGCTGACCAAAATAATCAACAATCAGTTTCTTAATTGGCTGTAACTCAAAATCACCAACGACAACCCCCACCAAGTTCCCCGGTTGGTAATAAACATCAAAATATCTATTCGCCTCTTCAAGGGTGTAACTATTTAAGTCACTTGGCCAACCGATTACCGGCCACGAATAAGGAGACGCTTGCCAAAACATAGAGTTAAACTGTTCTTGGAAAATACCCGTTGGAGTAGATTCGGTCCGCATCCGCCTTTCTTCGTGCACAACATCCCGTTCAGAGAAAAACTCTCTAAAAACACTGTTTTGCAACCGGTCAGACTCCATCCAACACCACAACTCAAATTTGTTTGCCGGTATCTGATTAATATAAAAAGTAACATCTTCACTTGTAAAAGCATTCATGCCCGTGGCGCCCGCCCCTTGATATATAGAAGAAAACTCGTCTTTTACAATGACATCACGATGTGACTCCATTGTTTCCCGAAGCTCTTTTCGAAGTGACGACAGTTGTGGAGTATCGTTTTTAGCATCCCACGGATCGTCTATTTCACCCAACTTAAAACGCGCATATTGCTCGCCCCAAATGATTTCTAACATATGATTTCTTAACACGCGCTCAGTGTTAGTGAACTCCGCATCCTTCTCTGCATTGTTGGTTCCAACCGTATTGGTGCCCTTAAACATAAGATGTTCAAAAAAGTGACTCATTCCCGTTATGCCGGGCCGCTCATTTACAGAACCAACTTTGGCAACCCAACCAACAGCGACACTGTTTGGCTCTTCGGATCTTGGAAGCAGAATAAACTTCATTCCGTTTTCAAGAACAAATATTTCTGGGTCTACACCAGCCACTGCGGTTACACAGCCGCTGGCCAGCAGGGTCAGGATTACAATATATTTTTTCATTTAACCAATTCCATATTTTGGCGGGCTATATTTGGGGACTACCTAAAAAACAACACCGAGAGTAAAATAACAAAGACATGGCTATTTCACACCCAGAACCAAGCAGTGTACAGCACGCAAGCGCCTTTGAGGTTGTTGTTGCAACACAAGATGTTCGTCTTCACGACGAAGCTAAGCAATTGAAACAAGTTATTGGAAAACAGAATCGCCCAACAACTTTTATTGTGTATTTTGGACAAGGCGGCGTAGAAATTCGCAGATCAAACAAAGCAGACAAAAAAGGGCACAAAGTAGATTTTAATACAATAGACAGAAGGACAGGGGCTGGAAATTTATCTAGAAAACAACTTTTCCCCAAAGCGATTGGCAACGAAACAAAAACAGTTTTAGACATAACGGCGGGCCTCGGAGCCGATTCTGCGATGCTTGCCTTGATGGGATACACCGTTCGTGCGGTTGAGCGTTCTCCGATAATTTCTGTGTTGTTGAGGGACGGGCTTCACAGGGCAAACAAAAACCCAGAACTACACAATGCTTTGGGCGGGCGATTGGCCCTTGCCGAAGCAGATTCCCGAGTAATAATGCAAAATATAGATTTCGTTGACGTTGTGTACATGGACCCCATGTTTCCACCAAAGCGAAAAAAGAGCGCCCTTCCCCAAGGAAGTATTCAAATGCTACAAGCAGTTGTTGGGTATGACGACGATGTCCAAACAAAAGAACTTTTTGATTTGGCTATGAACACGGCGACAAAAAGAGTGGTTGTAAAAAGGCCAAACTACGCACCTTTTTTTAGAGAAAATCCAACGTTTGTTCATAAAGGAAAGCTTGTTCGCTACGAAGTATACGGGGCACAAAAATAACCAACAAAAACAACGAGATGGTGCTCGTTTTCATTTTTGATTCTATTTGAAATAATAAATTAACCCCCAAAACTAATCCTTAAAAAATGGAGCATATCGGGCTCGAACCGATAACCTCTGCCTTGCAAAGGCAGCGCTCTCCCAATTGAGCTAATGCCCCAAACACCTTCTTCAATTACTTAATAATATCGAAGGCTTGGTTCTTTGCACGAATGTCGTTTGGGAGTCTAAGGTGACAACCGTGTTTTGGAAGCGCGCTATTGTATATCAGGCGCGACGATTGCGGTAGTGGGCGACAGAATATCAAACCGGGTTCCGTCAACAACACTGACGCGCCAAGTCGGATTCCAATCGGTTTTTCCAACTACCCCGACGCGCTGACCAACAAGCCCAGAAAGCTCAAAATCCTTGTTTGCAGGCAAATAACCAAGGGTTCTCCCGGACTCTGGGTCTTGAACCCTATACATTAATGGTCGCAATCGGCCATCAAAAGTATTAGAAAGTGCCAGTTTTCCAACCATCGCATATTCTTCGTTCATGGACATAATTGTTTGAAATTCAGAAACCTCGCCAGATCGCTTATCAAGACTAGATCGAAGCGCTTCAATACGAACTCGTTGCGCCTGAAGCCCCGCCCAAACATCGAGTTGTTTAATTCTTCCATCAGCAATTTGTGTGACCACCAAGTCCTCGCCTTTGCTGCTTAAAAGTTCGCTGTATAAATCTTTTAATGGAGAAACTTCTGCTCCCATAACCGGCTCCGAAGTTATTTTTTCCCACGCCGCTTCAAGTTCTACAAGCGAAAGCGGTACTAGTTTCACTGGCTCTTCCTCAGCCGCGGCAATACCCACACTTGTGCTTCTCGAAGCACTTGTGTCATTTTCGGTTTCCGCACTAACAACAACCATGTCCACGACGTCAGTTGTTAGGGATTCACCTCTTTCAGCCGGTGTGTTTTCACCATAAAACAATGCAACTTGTTCACTTGTTGCCTGTTTAACAAACGAAGCATTAATCCACCCACTCCCACCCGCAGGCATTTTAATTGTGTGAACAACATACGCTTCGCGATGTAAAGTTCCCGGGTCTGTTGTTTTTGTATCAATTACCCAAACACTATCGTCCGCGTGCAACCGAAGAATTGGTCGCCACGAACGATACAACTCATCCGACTCAATGTTTTTTGCTAGCACCTCGACATCACCAGTAACCTTACCGTCAGTTCCGGCAACCAAAAAGGACGAAATGTCATCAGATGGATATTTAACATACCCAACAACATCAGCAAACAGGTCGCCCGAGGTGTCCACCTTCAGCCATTCTTGCCTTTTTCCATTTACAAGAACCAAATCACCAACCCCTGCGGTTGTAATTGGGTAATAACTTTCATTTGCTCCACACCGAACAAGTACCGCATCTGAAGTAATAACCCCAACCCAAGTATCGCTAGGGCTCAGTGTTTGGTCTGTGGTGTTAGCGGGTGCGGGTATGGACGTAACCATAATTAAGGCACTGGCGATAAAAAGAGTGGTAGATTTAATTGTTTGCATTTCGGTCTCCTCGACATCCGTGTTTCGTAGAACGTTACTATTGATGAGGGTATCGACATAGAGCGATTATGGCAACTGTAAGATGATGGTATTCTTCTCACATGTTCTCAAAATATGCACAAACAAGCATAATCCCACTAATTTTATTGGTTCAAGGGTGTGCGTCTCCACTTTCCACCAATGTCCACAATAAAACAGTACCAGCCACAGACAACTATTCATCTGCGGGAACCGAAAGCTTTGAGGCAGACGGCATTGGTACAGAATTATTTTTCCCGCTAGAAAAAAAAACCAAAGTGGAGGTTTCTTTGCAACACAGGACAAGAGAACTAGAAAGGCTGTCGCCAGCAAACAATAAATCAGACTGGAATTCAAACACCGGTTTAAACCTACATTTACAAAACTCCACAATATCCTCACTCTCAATGGAAGATGCAATTGCGCTTGCCATTGAAAACAATCTAGACGTTCAAATAGCACTCCTTCAACCACAAATCGCCAAAGAAGCGACCATTTCTGCAGAAGCCGCATTTGACTTTGTTTTGGGCGCAGGCGCATCAAAGAAAAAATCTCGCATTCCACAACAACAAATCATTGGCCCGGGCGGAGCACCCCTAAACTCAGGCGAATCATCAACCGACCTATTTCTAGCAAATGCCCAGCTGTCAAAGAAACTAAATAGCGGGGGATCTCTAATTATTTCTACAGACATTACAAAGACAGAAAGCAAATCGGCGGGCTTCAATTACTCGCCCGACCCAGCATGGCAAACAATTGGGAGGGTAGAATTAAATCAACCACTGCTTCGTAATTTTGGAAAAAAAATAACGTTAGCACAAATACACATTTCAAAATTAAACGAAGACCAAACCGGGGAAGATGTGCGCGCTTCTTTAAATCAAACAGTTTCATTAACCGAACAGGGGTATTTGGAATTAAGCCTCCAGTGGAAAAAACTACAAATAAGCCAATGGTTATTAGAACAAGGTGAACAAGTTGTCAACATTTTAGAACTGAGAATTTCTTATGACACAAGCGAAGCAGACTACGCACAAGCGGTCGCCACCGTTCAACAACGAAAAGCAGAAGTAATAAAACAACAGGCAGCGGTTCAACTGGCTTCCGACAGTTTGAAACAACTTATTAACTCTGACGCGCTGCCACTAGACTCAGAAGTAATTATTCAGCCCACTGGCGAATTGGCAGCAAAAACAATCACCATTTCGTTGCGAGAAGCACTAGTTACGGCGGTAAAAAATAGACCAGACCTCAAAAAACTGGCTCTACAAATCAAAACAAACGAAATTCAAATCAAGGTCGCCGACAATGCTCGACTCCCACAACTTGACATGCAAGCACAAATGTCTTTTTACGGCCTTGGTGACAATACCGGCGACGGGTATAGCGAAGTGTTCGGTTCAGATTACGTTAATTATCTAGTTGGTTTAAACTTTCAGATTCCGCTTGGAAACAGGTCTGCAGAAGCCAATTTTCAATCAACACGATTAAAGAAAATGTCATCAGTAGCCACATATAAACGCGGTGTACAACAAGCAACAATCGAAGTAAAAAAATCTTTACGAAACATGGTCACCAACGCCGCGTTAATGCAGGCAAACAGGTCATTCAGAATTGCACAGGCCGAAAATCTTCGCGCGTTAATTGTTGAAGAAGAAACAATGGGCGGACTAACCCCAACGTTTTTAAATTTAAAACTGCAAACACAGTCCGGACTGGCTACAGCAAGAACCGCCGAGTTGCGCTCGACAATAGATTACAATAAATCAATTACAGCCCTGTATGAAGCGATGGGAACATCGTTAGAACAAAGACAAATATCCCTCAGGTACAACCAAAACAAATAATGCCAATATGTTTACCAACAAAAGAAGCAATTATAGAAGCAACTAAAATTCTTCAAGAGGGCGGAGTTGTTTCTTTTGCCACCGAAACCGTGTACGGATTGGGCTGCGACACCTTTAATACACAGGCGGTAAAAAAAGTATACGCATTAAAAAATAGACCAACCAACAATCCAATGATTGCACATATTCTTGACGCAACGTGGGTAGGCCGGCTTGCAACAGGGTGGGACAATCGCTGCGAAAAACTTGCAGAAAGGTTCTGGCCCGGACCCCTTACAATAATTCTTCCAAAAAAAGAAAGTGTTCCAAGCGAAGCCTGTGGCGGTTTTGATACGGTGGCTATTCGGTGTCCCGCACACAAGACCGCAAGATTGTTGTTGGATTCTTTTAACAACCCAATCTCAGCACCATCAGCAAACATATCTGGCCACATATCCCCAACAACAGCAAACCATGTAGAACAAGAATTTGGTCGCGATACATTTATCTTAGATGGCGGCTCTTCTGAAAAAGGCATTGAATCAACAGTGCTTTCAATGGTTGGCACACCAACAATACTTCGACCAGGCTCTGTGACAATAAAGGAGCTGACCAACTGCATTGGTTTTGTTGCAACGCACACCGGCGCCGACCAAACAAATTCCCCGGGAACAAGTTCTCGTCACTACGCCCCAAAAACAAAAGTGGTTTTGAAGACGAGCGACGCTATTTGCAACATAAACAGCGATTCTAAAATAGTGGTTTATCACACAACGGCCCCAGCGTGTTGCAAGAATAAAATTCAAATGCCAAGCAGCCCCACCGAATACGCCGCAAAAATATATTCGGTATTGCGCGAAGCAGACGCCATGGGTGCAGATGTTATTGTTGTTGAATTGCCACCAACCTCCCCAGAATGGTTGGCGATTAACGACCGGCTTAATCGTTGTTGTACTAGTTAGTTTGTTGTGTTTTCAACAATCATGATGTCGGCGATGGGCGGAGAACTTTCTTTTGAATCGTCGCCACGCCAATCTTCATCTGGAATTTCGCGCTGAATTGAAACAACTAAAACCTTGGCACCAGGCATTCGGTTTCGAATTTCTTGCACAATTCCACCATCGTATTCGACGTGAAATTGCCCAACAAGCAAGACAACCTTGTGTTTATTTGATGGATTTGCATTAACAATAGATTGAGCCATGGTTGCATCCCACGCCTGCATGCTTTTGAATGTTGGCAACATTGGGTCGTCTGGATCAATGACTGTTACATCAACCTCCACAACATCTTCCCCATCATCGCTATGTGAGGCAAGTTCCCAAAACCGCCTACGATACTTCCCGCTTGATAAGTTTTCTGGGTAATCAACAAAAGCCCGCCTGTCCAAAGGCAAGGTGTCTATCCGCTCGTACCCCTCTAGCCGTGCAACACGAACATATCTTCTTGGGGCATTTGCTGCGACAACCTTGCCACCATTATCTTTTACAACATCAATAATTGGTTGGTACCAAGCGTCCCAACTTCCACTTCCAGCCCAACTGGCCGATTGCGTTTTTAAAGCAAGTTTGTCTGCATCTATTAAACCATCCATATAATCATCAACAAGTAGTTGCTCGTCGCGCTCAAGCATCTCAAGCGCTAGCACACTTCCTGGATACTTTTTCATTACATCTTCAACTATCCCAAACTGAACCGCGTGACCAACGGCGTGGTCATGTAATTCCCCAAGCAAAACAACATCAACATTATCTATTTTTTTTAACATTGCTTCCCAAGTAATATGCTCTTCGTTAGTTGGGACAATGATTCTTAGATCACTCCGGACACACACCCCAACATTCGCGATGCTGGTCGGCCCTTTTGTTGGTGTAGAGCAACCAATAACCGCGAGCATTAACACACATATAAACAAATGTTTATTCATTTGGACAGCATCGCATTAAAAAAAGGTATTGTCAATATTGTTTTCGATTTACTTATGGTGATTGCAAACGGGTAAAATCAAATTTCGCAATGGCAGATTTAGGTAAAACAACAGAAACGAATGAAACGACGCCCGTTTCGCCCCCACAAACACTTCGATTTGCTTTGAATGAGGTTTGGTCTTTGGCGTGGCCAACAATTCTGACAATGACGAGTTTTACGGTTATGCAATTTACAGACAGACTGATGGTCGGGCAAATTGGCAAAGTTGAAATTGCTGCCCAAGGAAACGCCGGAACATGGTCGTTTGCAGCTATCTCAATAATTATGGGTGTTGTCACAGTTGTAAACACCTTTGTTAGTCAGCACCTTGGCGCAAAAGAACCAGAGAAGGGTTCAAAATATCCGTGGAATGCTGGCTGGATGGCTTTGGCGGCCTGGTTTGTAATTATCGTCCCATTTGTATTTATTATTCCGCACATTTTCAAATTAATAAATCCCGAAGAAGTGGACGCCAAGCTCGTTTCTCTTGAATCAATGTATGCAAATTACATGCTGTTGGGTTGTGTGTTTTTGGTCGTTGGTAGAGGTTTTACTCAATATTTTTTAGGGCTACACAAACCAAAAATTATTACCGTTTCGACAATCATTGCAAATATCGTTAATGTTGTTGCAAACTACATTTTGATTTTTGGCGAGAACGGCATTGATATTTTGATTTTCGGATTCCACATTTCTTTGCCAGGCATTCCAGGAACACCAGCCCTTGGGTTAAAGGGCGCCGCAATAGCAACGGTCATCGGGATGTTTATGGAAACAATTATTCCATTTGCTGTTTTTATAAGTCCAAAATATAACAACAAATATGGAACCAGAAAAAACTGGCACCCGTCATTTCAAACGATTAAATCACTGTTTAAAATTGGTTGGCCAGGATCAATCCAGTGGGGAAACGAAATAATTTGCTGGGCTTTATTCATGACGGTTTTTGTTGGAAGTTTTGGCACAAACGACATGGCTGCCGGCTGGATTGCTTTGGCGTTTTTACAACTAAGTTTCATGCCCGCAGTTGGAATAAACGTCGCAATAAATTCAATTGTTGGAAAATATATTGGCGCAAAACAACCAGACATAGCCGTATCGCGCGCCCGAGTTGGCGTTGCATTGGCGATGGTGTACATGACAATTTGCGCAGTCATATTTGTAATATTTAGATATGAGTTTGTGGCAATGTTTATTAACAGCGATCAGTATTCTGCGATTGAGCGAGAGGAAATTATTCGACTTGGCGCCAACATGTTAATAGTGGTTGCCGTTTTCCAAACTGTTGACGCCTTGGGAATCGTATATACAGGAGCACTGCGCGGAGCGGGCGACACTGTGTTTCCAGGCATCGCAACGGCAATCTACAGTTGGGTTTTTATTGTGGGCGGTGGCTGGGTAGCAGTAACTTTTTTTCCACAACTAGGTTCAATTGGCCCGTGGATTGCTGCCTCGGTATACATAATTTTGATCGGCTTAACGATGGCTATTCGTTTTGAACGCGGTGGATGGCGCTCAATCGACCTTCTTGGTAATAATACAAAGCGAGAAGCGGGTCGAGCAGCACCACTTACAATAGGACCACCCGCATTTGAAACAGACGCCGCCATGAGCGATTTGGTGGACCCACCAGAGCCAAACTGACCTGTGTTTTGCAAAATAACGCGAGGTTTAGTACAATCTAACGTCACGGTAGACTAAAACGAAGATGGAGCAGAAAAAGTGAATCAACAAAGCGGATTAGAAACAGTAATTGGTGGCGGCAACCCAGAGCAAGCAACCAAACATTATGAGGCAGCCCTTCAATTAGAATTGGACGGCAAACGGTATGAGGCAGTCGAGGAGCTTCGAAACGCAGCTTCGTGTGGCACAGACGCTACACACAAATTTCGCCTTGCGTATCTATTAGATCTTGTTGGCGAAGAATCTGAAGCAATTTCTGTTTACGAAGAATTAACCACCCGTGAACGGCCTCACTTTAATTCACTTTTAAACCTTTCGGTCATTTATGAAGACCGCGGTAACCTAAACGCCGCCGAAAAATGTCTTCGTCAAATTCTTGACACAGATCCAAACCATAAGCGCGCGCGCCTATACCTTGTTGATGTTCAATCTTCAACAGACATGTATTACGACGAAGAAATCGCTCGAGACGCTGCTAAAACTGCTGCGATGATGAACACACCAGTTACTGATTTTGAATTATCTGTTCGCGCAAGAAATTGTCTCAAGAAAATGGAAATAAGATCACTTGGCGATTTGTTAAAAGTTTCAGAAAACGAACTGTTAAGTTACAAAAACTTCGGTGAAACTTCGCTTGTAGAAATCAAACACATGCTTACCGCACGAGGTCTTCGGCTTGGTCAGGGCGCAGAAGGCTCCCACGTAAGTCGCGTTCACCAAGATCGTTATGAAGAACTATTAAATCACGCACCAGAACAAATACTAAAACAACCAGTTTCTGTATTAAACCTATCAGTTCGTGCTAGAAAAGCACTTCAACGATTGAACATTCAAACACTTGGCGATTTGGCAATTAGAACAGAAGCCGAACTGATGGGCATTAAAAACTTTGGTTCTACAAGTTTGGTTGAAATCAACGCAGGGCTTGTGTCGCACGGTTTAGAACTCCGCAATCTCGATGATTGACGAAGCAATCAACCAAACATCGGAATAGGACAATCTAGCAAATCCCCAATGGCACGAATCACCTCTGCTTCGGTAGTTGTTATTTGTTCATCGTGAACAACAACCATTTCGCACGCCAACAAAAATCGCTCACGGTCGGAAAAGCGCAATTGTTGCAGTTTTTTAATTGCTCCATTTAAATTTTCGATTGTGCAAGAAGATATCTCGGGAATCTTAAGCTGTTTAAGCGAACACGATTCCGCCCCAGATTTGTAGGCGAGCTCGGCGCCCCTTCTTTCAGTGGTTCCATAATATGCAAGCATTGCAAGAACAAGCGACGCGGAATCACTTAATAACGAAAGTTTTGCTCTTGCGTTTTTAAGGTTTGGTGGTGCCAGGTGTTTTTGAATAACAGAAACAAAAACCCATTCAAAACGGTCAATCACACCATCGCTTTTAATCAGCAGAGTAAGAAGCGTATTAAACTCGTCAAGTTGTGCTTTACTAAGTTGTTTTAGCGCGGGTGCCGCCAAGTCAATAATAGGCAATCGCGTAGATTCACTTGCGTTTGAGACATGAGCAACAATTTTTTTGTATGCACTCCATTCATTTTTACCCAAGTTCTTTGAAAGTATTTCATCTTGTTTTGGTTGATCCAAGTCAACCACTATCGCAAACAAAACAAGGCGAGCTGACCAGGGCTCTCGAACCGCATCCAACAAAACATCACTAATTCCTGAAAGCACACTGCGAGATTTTGCCACTGCAATTTTCTGAACAACACCACCGTTTTTGATGGAATTTAGCACCACGCCCTCAGAAAAACCAGACGCTAGGCTATCGCCAACCACAGGCGAAGCAACGTTCTCGTTGCTTTCAATATTTGAAACATCGATCCCTTCAACTCGAGCAATCCGTTCTTTGACGGGGGGGTGACTAGCAAACATCGAGTTCATCGCTTGCGAAAAAAACATGTGATTACACTGGCTCGCATCAGAGGTTGGAGTTGCAAGCGGGGTGATTCCGCCGATTTTTCTAAGTGCACCGCCAATTCCACTTGGATTCCTTGTGAACTGAACCGCCGAAGCGTCCGCTAAAAATTCACGCTGTCTAGATACCGCCGCCTGAATAAGCCGACCAAAAAACGTTCCAACAAACCCACAAAACGCAAGGAACAGCCCAAAAAGTATGACCGCCAACCCAATCCCAGCACCCCCAGCACCCTCTTTTGAGCGGGATCTTGAAGAAGTACGAAGAATCATTGGCCCAACAAAACGAACCAATATCCAACCCGTAATTCCGAGCACCATAATTCCAAAAATAATACCAATGAGTCGAATGTTAATTCTCATATCACCATGAGAAATGTGACTGAACTCGTGTGCGATGACTCCTTGTAACTCGTCGCGGTTTAATTTTTCAATACAACCACGAGTTACACCAATAACCGCATCGCTCGGCGCCCATCCCGCAGCGAAGGCGTTGATGGTTGCATCTTCCAATATATAAACTGGAGGAACCGGCATTCCGCTAGCGATAGCCATTTCTTCAACAATGTTTTGAATCCGCTTTTCTGTTTGAGTCGAACCACCCAGTTGCAACAGTGTTCCACCCATCATTTCTGCGACGGTACTTCCACCACCCCGAAGTTGGCTTAATTTAAAAAGCGTTGCTATTCCAACAACAAGCAAACAAATTACACTGGCGGCAATCGTTGCCACCGGATCCCACTCTGTCGTAAAACCAATCGGAATAGCAACAACCGCAGTTATGCATAGAACCGCAAGAATAAATAAACACACGATGACTTTCGTACGGCGTTGAGCACGGTCTTGGTGTTCGTAAAAATTCATTTATGCGTGTTAAAAATTAACCTTCGGCACACTTCTCGCGGCCTCATCGTCAAGCTCCCAACTTTGAGCAAACTTAAAGTTTAACATTCCGGCTATCAGATTAGACGGAAACATTTCGCGCTTGTTGTTGTAGTTAAGAACACTATCGTTATACGCCTGTCTAGAAAACGCAACACGGTTCTCGGTTGAGGTTAGTTCCTCTTGAACCTGCAACATGTTTGTGTTTGCTTTCAAATCTGGGTATGCTTCCATCACAACCATTAATTTTCCAAGAGCGCCTGTCAGCGCGCCATCAGCCCCAGCAAGGTCGCTAATTGCACCAGCAGCAGTAGGGTCTTTTGAAGCGGTTGCAGCCGCCGAAACGGCTTGATTTCTAGCGTTAATGACGGCCTCTAAGGTTTCACTTTCGTGCTTCATATACCCCTTTGCGGTTTCTACAAGGTTTGGGATAAGGTCATAACGCCTTTTTAATTGCACATCAATTTGAGCATAAGCGTTTTTTACCCTGTTACGAAGTACCACTAACGCGTTGTAAATTTTTATTACAAAGATAACCGTTATTAGAACGAACCCAATAATAATAACCAGCGTTGTTGTTAAAAAAGAGAGCATTGTGTATTTCATTAATAATCCTCCTTGTGGATAATGTACGACCGCTACACTATACCAACAGATGGACGCAGCAAACACAAATAACGACAACTGTAATCGCAGAGAATTTGTTCTTGCAAGCGGCTTATTCGTAGTTGGCGGTTTAGTTTCATGCAACGAGTTTGAAAAAACACTTTCACCCGAAGCGGTAAAACCAAAGAGCCAACCACCGCTCGACCCAACTTCTATTCGTGTCAGAATAGGTAAAAACGCAGAAAAAGTTACAATAGCCAACAACACCTTCAATAAAAGCATCCTTGGCAATAAGCCCCTTAAAGTAGAGATTAAACCAAACACAAAAGTGATTGTCAATGGAAAAACAAAAACAACCTCTGGGTTGATTATGTTACACCCCAATAAAAACAACACGTTTGACGTCGTTCTTCATGTTTCCGTTGAGCAATATTTGCCCGGCGTTTTGGCTGGCGAACTGTTTGCGCACTGGCATCCAACAACATTTGCAGCACAGGCAGTAGCGGCTAGAAGTTACGCGGTGAATTTACATCTTGAACGAATAACAAAATCACACTTTGATGTTACTGATGGTCCGTCTTCTCAAATGTTTTTGGGCGATGTAACACTTGACGTTGCACACAGAGCGGTGCAAGAAACAAATGGTATTGTTTTGCGTTGGAATAAAAAAATCATTCCAGCGTATTACAGCGCGTGTTGTGGCGGTTTAGCAGCAACTGCGTACGACGCAATTAGTAGTGCCGAAAGTCACCAAATAACACCCCTTCAAGGTCATTCTGGAAAAGATAAGTGCACCACATTAAAAATTCGTTCGTGGAATACAGAGCGCTCTGCCAGGTTACTCCGCAGGCGATTAAATGCTTGCGCAAACTCAATGAACATTCCTTCTTTTGCGGACATTCGTTCTATTCATTCTGTAGAACCATCGGCGATCAACCAACACGGAAGGCCAGCAACGCTTGCAATTACATGTAGGCGAAAAAAAGTGTATGAAGTACGAGCAATAGACTTTATGCACGCTGCAAACACGAATGTCTCTGCTTTGCCAAATCCCCAACGAAAACTTCAGTCTTCTTTTTTGGTTGGCAAAAAAGCGGGGTCTAATTTAGAACTCAGTGGGCACGGTATGGGGCACGGCGTTGGGCTTTGCCAGTACGGCGCACAAGAACTTGCAGGCGCAGGCGAATCGTGGCAAAACATTCTTGCATGGTATTATCCAAAAGCGGAAATAAATAGTTAATCAAAACAACAAACTCAAATAAAAAAGCGGCGACCAATCGGCCGCCGCCCGTGCTAAACGCCCCACAATAGGTGGGATATTTTTACATGCACTTAATCAAGTAAAGCATAAGGGCCATTGTCTTGAATATCTTCAACGGCGGCTTCCTCAACAGTTTGCGTGAATGGGTCTTCAAAAAATTGACCCGACGTGTCAAAACGTGCACGAGTTGCATAATCGGTGCCGGTTTCAACATCTGTTAAAGCAAGAATGGTGCTTTCTTGTACAGTGCGAATCTCAGCTAATCGAGCCTGAACTTGATTTAAGTTTCCAGCACCACCTAACCGGTCAAAACCAGAGAGAGTTTTTTGTTGCTGTTCAACCATAGTAATAATGTGATCGTTTCGTTCTATAGCATCTATTTCACGGTCGAGTTGCCAAAGTTGAGTACGATATGTTTCGTGTTCTTGCTCAATTTTTTCTAAAATTAATTCAAGGCGATTTTTTTGTTCGCCCATCAATTGCATTTGACGTCTGTCAGAAGCTAAACGATCCTCGTAGTTTGATTTAACGGTTCTAATCCTTCTGCCTTCAGAATACGCACCCTCTAAATCATAACGAACGCCCTCAAATCGAACAGTTGCTCGACTGTTTGGTCGAGTAGTTGCTTCTGCGTTTTCGACAAGGTCACGAAGAACCTCTAAATCAACCGTGGTTAATTCAACAACGCGAATGGAAATTTTTTCGTCACGAATAAATTGTTCAAGTTGGAGATTTAACCGAGCGATTTCTCCATGAACTTCAGCAATTCTTTTTGGGTATTCCCCCGCAAGCGTATCTAACTGCCTTCGCAATGCAATAGGATCGTCAACTAAATTTTCTACAACCCCATTAGCTTCTTCTCGAAGTTGGTCAATACAAGCCATGACTCGCTGCGGACCCACAAGCAGCGTGATTCCACCTAGCGCAAGACCCCCAATAATTCCCCAACGAACAATAAAACGTGATGTGGCGCCCATGGCAACCTCCTTTTTTACGTGTTAAGCACAGAAACACTCCATGCCCCCTGGTTGTTGGGATATTGGTTTCAGTTATTTCACAACGTTGTTTTGTGTGCGTCAAAAGCAAAGTAAAATCTAGGAATGCAAAATCCCAATAAGGAAATGTGCTAATGAACGCCCTTACTACGACTTTTGTACGCCGACTCCGCGAGCGTGACGAATCGGCGTGGTTTGAATTGTGGCAAGATTTTGGACCCGCCATTCGTTTTCAACTCCAAAAATGGGGACGAGGCAGGGTTGGCATCGAGACAGTGCAAGACCTAACACAAGACACGCTTGCTGAATTATCAAAATGTATTGATAGATACGACCCAAATCGGGGCGCAAGGTTTAGTACTTGGTTGCTTTCAATTGCAAAACACATTCTTGGTGACGAAATGGATCGCCGGAACGCCAAAAAAAGGGGAAGTGGCGTGAAACCACTGTCGCTTGACGTGCGCATAGATTCCAAAAGTGCGGTGCTTCAAGTAGATGAAATTTTTGAACAGCGCATATTTGGTGCAAAAATATGTTCCGCAATCCGAAGAACTGAAACGGAAGTCGACTTCCTTCATTTCCAAGTCTGGCGCATGCGGGTGCTTGACAATAAAACAGGAAAGGAAATTTCGACACAACTTGGAATAAGTGAACCAACAGTGAGCAGGCACGTGGCAAAAATTAGAGAGCACATTAAAGAAACTATTATGCAGGTAGTCATGCAATATAGTTTTACTCCAGAAGAAGAGAGAGAACCTTCAGTTGCAGGCATGGGTGGCAACGACTCAGAATTTGATGCAGCAGTAAGCGAGGCCTATCACCACCATCAGTTATTCCTCGAGAAAGAAAGCGCAAGGAATCAAGTATGAACGAAGGGCTGTTTGCATGTTTTATAACGGTGGCAGGATTAGTAGGTGCCGTACTTTTGCTAATCTATGTTGTAATTCCAATAATTGGCCACGTAGTCGTCTTCGTTTTTAGACTAATTAGGTTTGTATTTCAAGAACTCCGCGATGTTTTGCTAATTCCCATTGCGCTATTCGTCGGTCTTATAAAACTTCTTCGGGCAACCTTGTGTGTAGTTCTTGCGCGGTGGGACATTGTTCACAAAGAAATGAAAGCGGCAAAACGTCGTTTTACAGAGGCGTACGACAGAACAGTTGCTGTCTTTGTTGAAACCCCACTTCGGGTTATTGGCATTGAAACAAAAACAATAAACGAAAAACACGGTTATGTACACCAATCTAAAAACGCAGTAGAAGCAGCAGCAAAGAACATCAAAAAAGTTGTTGCCGATCCAAGTAATCCAGAAGACAAGTTTGATGGGTATAAAATAATTGGAACACTTCCACCGGGCGGAAGCGGTGCAAAAATTTATATTGCAACTCAAGAAAAAAACGCCTCTACCGTAGTAATTAAAAACTTTGAACTTGCATCAGGATCACAACTTCCACAAATAGTACGAGAGTCCCGCTCGATGGAAGCCGCAAAAAAATTAGGTCTTGTTCTAGAGCACCACCTAGACAACAACCATTTTTGGTATGCGATGCCATACCACGCAGGTGACCACTTGGGCGTAGTTACTACAAAACTGCACAACAAAAGTAAAAAGCTATCAGCAAAACAACTTAGAACTGTTTTGGGTTATCAGCAAACATTACTTTGCACACTTAAAGAATATCACACAGCGGGCTTGTGGCACAAAGACGTAAAGCCAGAAAACATAATTATCCATGACGGTTCAGCACACCTTGTAGACCTTGGCTTGGTGACACCACTTGCTTCTGCGATGACACTCACAACCCACGGAACAGAATATTTTCGCGATCCAGAATTGGTTCGCCAGGCAATGCGCGGCGTAAAGGTACATCAAGTTGATGGTTCTAAGTTCGATGTTTTTGGCGCGGGCGCCGTGCTTTACTTTATGCTTGAAAACACGTTCCCAGCCCACGGCGGTTTAAGCGACTTTAGTAAAGATAGTCCAGAGAGCATTCGGTGGATTGTTCGTCGAGCGATGGCTGATTATGACAAGAGGTATGAATCAATAGATGAAATGTTGCTTGATATAGAAAAAGTTTTAAGCGCAAAAGATGTTTCTGCAATTCGCCCAGCCGACCTTCCGTCTCTTGGTGGCAAAGAGCCAAAAATTGCAGTCAGGCGAACACCTGCAAATCCAACACCAGAAAGTTTAACCCGCAAAACACCATCAACAGGCGGGGGTCCGTTTGGTACAGCGAACGTCCATAGGTATAAAACCAAACCAGCCGGCATCCTAGCGCTGCTTGTTTTGATACTAATTGGCGTCTACGTTGTTTTTGATGTGAATGCGCCAATTGAAGTTAGCACTCCAAAAACGATTGTGGAAGTACAAATCCCCACTGGTCGGATTTTAGTTGTAAACGACCTTCTGTCTTCTAGCACAAACGATGAGCGTAAAACAGCATCAAATAAAATTGCTGAACTTGGGGTGGCCGGCTGGGATTTGTTCGTAGACGCCGAAAAAGAAGCAAGCGTTAGAACTTGGTTACCAAGCGACCCAATCTCCACCGCAGTATCTGGCAGTAAACTTGAAAGCGAAAACCTAACGGGCATCCTCTTAATTAAAAACGCGGAAAACACAGCGTGCACGATGTATTACGTAGACCAAAACGGCGCAAGTATTCTCCCGTAAAATAACCGGGTGGAACTACAAACGATAGCATTGATTTCGGCCGCGGTGCTGTGTATGGCTGCGTTGTATTCAACGGTTGGACACGGTGGTGGATCTGGCTATCTGGCCGTACTTGCAATCGCAGCGATTGCGCCAGAACAAATGCGCCCAACCGCGCTCTTGTTAAACGTTGTGGTTTCTTCGATAGCGACTTGGAAGTTTTCGTCTACCGGTGTTTTTCGTAAAGATTTGTTTGTCCCACTTATTTGTGCGAGTATTCCCGCAGCATTTATTGGCGGGTTTGTTGAGGTTCCAAGCCAGATTTACAAACCAATCGTTGGCGCTGTTTTGCTGTACGCCGCAGTTCGATTGTTCGTTCCAATTAAAGGAGGCGAACACACAAAAAAACCAATTCTATTCTTCGTATTAGTGTCAGGAATGTGCATTGGTTTCTTAAGCGGAATTATAGGTATTGGAGGCGGAATTTTTTTAAGCCCTCTAATTTTATTGTTTGGTTGGACAACCGCAAAACAAACCGCAGCAATAAGTGCTCCGTTTATTCTGGTAAATTCAATTTCGGGTCTTGGCGGCATTGCGCTTGAGAACGCCAGTTTGCAAGTTGATTTTAGTTTTGTAGCACCACTTGCAATTGCAGTTATCGCTGGCGGTTTTATTGGAGCTTCCTTTGGGAGTTCTAGGCTTGGGCACCAAGGACTTCGGACAGTTCTTGGCGTTGTATTGTTAATAGCTTCTGGGAAGATGTTTTTAACGATGCAAAGCCAATCAAACCAAGAAACCCCTATTGCGATAAAATCTACATATGAATAAAAAAGCATCCATTCTCCGCGAAGCGATGAAACAAGGCGTTGTCATGTGTCCGGGTGCTTGGAATGGACTCGTTGGTGCAGCAATTGCAAGGGCGGGGTTTAACGCTTGTTACATAAGCGGAGGGGCAACAGCAAACGCTTCTGGCTACCCAGACATTGGACTTATAACACTTACAGAAATGTGCAGAACTATCAGCGAGGTTTCAAACGCTAGTAATCTACCCGTTATTGTTGATGCAGACACCGGCTATGGAGAAGTAGAGTGCCTTGCGCGAACAGTTGTTGAGTATGAACGGAGTGGCGCAGTAGGCATGCATATTGAAGACCAAGAGTTTCCTAAAAGATGCGGACATCTTGATGGTAAAACGCTGGTGTCACAATCGGCAATGGTTAAAAAAATCAAAACCGCTTCTGAAAATAAACTTAGCGACAATTTTATTTTGATTGCTCGGACTGATGCTCGCGGTGTTGATGGGCTAGAGGCCGCAATTGATCGTGGTAATTGCTATCGAGATGCAGGAGCAGACATGATTTTTCCAGAGGGCCTTCGGAGCGAAGAAGAATTTATTCAGTTCGCAGAACAATGCCCAGGGTTACTCCTTGCCAACATGACAGAGTTTGGGAAGACACCACACATCACGGCCGAACAGTTTGGTACTTTTGGATACAACCTTGTGATTTATCCGGTTACCTTCCAGAGGGTTGCCATGGGTGCCGTTACAAGGTGTTTGGAACAACTTCACGCAGATCAATCTGCCGAGGGGTTTGAATCACAAATGCAGTCCAGGCAAGAACTTTACGATTTGCTTGGTTATATCCCCGGCGAAGCGTGGGCTTTTCCAACCACACAACGCTAGCTATGCTTGCGGGCTTGGTTTCTGATAGAATGAGTGGTTCAGCAATGCAGAATTTAATACACTAATCACAGAAAGAAAACATGGCACCAACAGAAGAAAAAGCACCCG
>JABIWU010000088.1 GCA_018701395.1 Phycisphaerae bacterium
CACCGTTGTTAGAAATGTCAAAAGTACAAATAATTAAACGCGGGTTAGATCTTGGTGTTGATTTTTCAATGACGCAAAGTTGCTACGATCCAGAAGAGGGCGGCAAAGCATGCGGCAAATGTGATGCTTGTCGACTTCGGGATGTCGCATTTGCTGAAGTGAATGTATAAGATTCCGGGAAGTACTGAACTACGAATTAAATATCGAGGTTCTTAACTTCGAGTGCGTGGTCTTCGATATATTTTCTGCGGCATTCAACTTGTTCGCCCATGAGGGTAGTAAACAGTTGATCTGCATCAGATGCAGCATCCCAAGCAACACGAAGCATTGTCCGTTGCTCTGGGTCCATAGTTGTATCCCACAATTCCTCTGGGTTCATTTCACCAAGACCCTTGAAGCGCTTGATTTCAATTCCTCGACGACCAATTTGTCGAAGAGATTCGAGAATGTCTTGAATATTAGGAACGTTGACGGTTTCTTGTTTGTCGTTGTTTGAATCAACAATCCAAGCATATTTAGTTATTAATAATTCGCCACTAACCGTTTCTTGTTGTGTTAAGAAATAGTCTTTAATGTCGATTTCAAAGGTCTGTAAAGTGTCGATGACTGCATCGATTTCTCGGTTTTCGTGAAGTTCGCGCAGCGCTGCAATTCTTGCAGCATTTCCATTGGATTCTTCCACAGTCAGGTCATCGAGTAAGAGGCCGTTTTCGCCGACAACTTTTCTTGCGTCTTCTTCGTTCCAGCAAACAACCTCATTGTTTAGCCAAACTACACGGAAGCGAGGCAATCTGTTTTTGCCCTCGGGATCATCAGCCCGCATTTCTAACAATTTTACAAAAGGAGTACCTCGTCGTTCTGCAATATTAACTAACTCATTCAATCGCGACAATTGTTTTGTGACTCGGTTAAGTTCGTCACCGGAAATTCGACGAATTTCTTTATCGTCATCGTCACGAATAATCAGTGACGAAGAATTGATAACCATCTCCATCAAGAGAGTGGTCATTTCATTTTCATTGTTGACATAAAAACTTTTCTTGTTTCTCGTTACTTGGTAAAGTGGTGGTTGGGCTATGTACACCTTTCCTTGCCTTATTAGTTCGCTCATTTGACGGAAGAAAAACGTAAGCAAAAGCGTACGAATGTGCGAACCGTCAACGTCGGCGTCAGTCATGATAATAATGCGTCCATAACGCAATTTTGAAATATCAAAGTCTTCGCCAATGCCACACTGCAATGCTTGAATGAGAATGCGGATTTCTTCAAAGCCCAAAACTTTGTCAATCCGAGCTTTTTCAACATTGAGAATTTTACCTTTGAGGGGTAAAATCGCCTGTGTGTCGTGATCGCGTCCACCTTTTGCGGAACCGCCCGCAGAATCGCCTTCCACAATAAATAATTCAGAGCGGTCGACATCATTTGTAACGCAATCTGCCAATTTTTGAGGCATGCCGCCAGATTCAAGAGCGCCTTTTCGCTTAATGAGGTCTCGAGCTTTACGTGCAGCCTCACGCGCTTGCGCTGCAAGGATTGCCTTTAAGCAAATTTTCTTTGACTCTGATGGATGCTCTTCAAGCCACGAACCTAGAAGTTTAGAAACGAGAGAGGAAACAATCGATTCAACTTCTGGGTTAAGTAGTTTCTCTTTTGTTTGGTTATTAAATTGAGGTTCAGTGAGTTTTACTGAAATAATTGAAGTGAGACCTTCGCGAAGGTCGTCACCAGTAGGCGTTAACCCTTTGATGAGGTTATTTCGTTTTGCATACGCGTTAACCGTCCGTGTAAGAGAAGTTTTGAAACCAGAAACATGTGTTCCGCCGTCTGGGTTAACAATGTTATTACCAAAAGCTAGTAAGACCTCGCTTGTTGCATCTGTGTATTGCATCGCAACGTCGCAAACAGTTCCGGTTTTTTCATCTGTGTATGAGAGTGAAATTGGCGAACTGTATTCATTTTTGCCACGGTTAATATAACTGACATAATCAGAGAGCCCGTTTTCGCTGTAAAACGTTTCTTCGCGAATTTTTCCTTCTTTATCAACTCGTTCATCGATGTATCGAATTGAAACTTTTGGATTTAAAAATGAGAGTTCACGCAATCGGTGTTCGAGTGATTCGTAACGGAATTCTGTATCTGGAAAAATGTCTGGATCAGGCAAAAACGAAATTCGAGTCCCCGTTCTTCGTGGTTCGCCTTTGTAATCTTCAATTTTATGAAGTGGTTTATTGACTTCACCTCTTGAAAAACTAATCATCCAAGTCTCTGTTTCTTTGATGACTTCCACAGTCGTCCAAATTGAAAGTGCATTCACACATTTAACACCAACTCCGTGCAAGCCACCTGATACCTTATACGCGTTGTCGTCAAATTTGCCGCCAGCGTGTAATTGAGTCAAGATGACTTCAACAGCGGGTCGGCCGTCAATAAGCGGGTTGTCGCTTTTCATCTCGTCGATGGGCATTCCGCGACCGTCGTCAATAACTGTGCAAGATCCATCAACGCCAATTCGAACGGTAATCGTTGTGGCAAATTCTGCCATGACTTCATCTATTGAATTGTCAACGCATTCGTATACGAGGTGGTGCAATGCGCTGAGACCTGTACCGCCTACATACATTCCTGGGCGTTTGCGAATTGCTTCAAGACCTTCTAATACTTGAATTTGTTCGGAGGTATATGTGTCAGGAGTTTGTGTCATGGAATTGGTTTTTGCCTACGTAATAAAAGTCTTTTTTTTGTGGGCGAAACCGTATCTAGCGAAGGTCTTCCACAGGACGATTATTATACCTTTTAACAGCCAATAATGCCCTCATTTAACTCCTTTTGATGCACCGAATTCAACTGTTTTTGGAGGCAAAAGTCTATTGCTGTCGATAAACTAATACCTACTTAACTGATGGTTTATTCGAACAACAAAATTCTAAATTCTGAACAAGAAAAAGGCACTACAGCACGACGTACTTTTATGCTTGCTTCAGCATTATTTTTAGTTGGTTGTGGCACGAAAAAAGTGACATCAACGTTGCCGAGTCCAATTTGGTCTGGGTTACCTGAGCCGCAGTTAGCAGAAGTGCCTGTAATTCTTCCAGGTCCCACAATTTTACTCGGCGCAATTTCGCGTGGCTCTTGGGCGCAAGGTCAGCCAATTCCACGAAATATGAATCGTATGTTGCCAGTACGGTACATCACAATTCATCACGATGGAATGTCGAAGTTTATTTCTACATCTAAAAATGAAGCCGCAGATAGGTTGGAAATTATACGAAAATCACACCTCCGCCGAAATGGTGGGCGGTGGGGTGATATTGGTTACCACTTTGCGATAGACCCGGCAGGCCGATTGTGGCAAGCTCGGCCACTGGCATGGCAGGGTGCACACGTTCGAGCAAAAAATGAAGGTAATATTGGAGTGGTAGTACTTGGAAACTATGAACTCCAATCTGTAAATCGCGCGCAACTTGCAGCCGTTACCTCAACATTACAATTGTTGATGAAAAAATATAAAGTTCCAGTTTCAAAAGTCAGAACCCACCAGGAGTGGGCAGCAACAGCGTGTCCTGGCAAATCGTTGCAACAAGCGATGGTCGGCATTCGCGGTCGCGCATTAATTTAGTTGAACAAAAAAAGTATTTTTTTTGCGAAAACGATTTTTGTCGCGTATGATTAGAAGCCATGAGTGAACAAGTTTCAGTTCAATTTAAACAAGAGTTTCCAGTGTTTACACTGCCAGAAACTATGCTTTTGCCACATACGGTGATGCCGATTACCGTTACCGAACCACGGTATTGCCAATTAACAAATCAAGCCCTTGACCAAAGTGGGCAAATTGCGCTTGCATCTGTTGTAGACAAGGGCATCAATGAAGCTTGTTCAGATTTACGGAAAGTAGTTTGTCTTGGGCAAATTGTGCAGCATGAGAAAATAAAAAATGGGTACAACATTTTAGTTTATGGCTTGTGCCGAGCAGAGATAACACATGAAATTCCAGCAAAAGCAGAGTGTCTATATCGAACGGTGAAACTAAAACCTATCGAAAGCAAAGAAGAACAATCGCAAGATTTAGAAATATATAGAGTTGATTTATTGCACTACATGTTTCGTCCAAATATGGAACGACTTGAGAATCACGACTTGATAACAAGTTGGATTTCAGGCCAAGAATTAACCACATCCGCGTTGTTCGAACTTATTGCGTGTACTATTTTTAATGACTCGGAGTTTAAATATACACTTCTCGCCGAGCCATCAAGTGAGGCACGTTGTTTACTTGTGTTGAAAGAGTTGCAGAAATTGGATACATCCATTTCATTGATAAATAAACAGTCGCAAAACCGTTGGAAAAAAGGCATTTCATTAAATTAACTCTTGCGATTGATTTTTGAACATCCTTGGCTTACGTCGATTTCAGTTGGGACGCTTGGATTCGCATTACTGTGGGTTGGACTTCGTGAACAATTAATTACACGAATAAAAATCGGCATCGCGCTACTTATAGTTGCGATATTGTTATTTGTAACGGGAACGCTAGTGCAAACACCGACAGAAAATGCCAAAAGGGTTGTATATGGATTTCTTGATGCAGTTGAAGAAGGCGAAGTTGGTAAAGCAACGTCTTTTTTGCATAAAGACGTAATTTTAAAAGACTCTTGGAATGGAAGAGCGCAAAATGGGCGTGCGGGTGTCCGTGCAAGTTTAGAAGAACTCTATCGTAGGCATTCGCTGCAATACAACACAATTTTGAAAACTCATATAGTTGAGAAAGTTTCAGAAGTTCATGTTGAATTATATTTATTTACTCGTGTTTCTGGCATCGGTTCTGTTCCATCACAATGGCGGGTATTGGTCCACGAGAGCCAAAATGGTGTTTGGGAGATTTTTTCAATTGATGCAATCGAAATTGCTTACCGCTCTTTTAGATGAGCGTACTTTGCCTATTCACTCTGGCTGATACAATAGTCAAATGTCAAAAATATGGAAAGATGGCCAATTTATAGAATCCACCGATGCAACCGTGAGCATTTTCGATCACGGATTATTATATGGCGATGGATGTTTTGAAGGAATTCGAATTTACAATGGTCGAATTTTAAAATTGCGTTCGCACATTGTTCGAATGTTTGAATCTGCATCCGCGATTCGCTTGCATCCTGGGTACTCCATCGACGAAATCGAAGAAAAAGTTAGAGAAACAGTAAAAATCAATAACCAGAAAGACGGATACATTCGTTTGGTATTTACTCGTGGAAAAGGAACGCTTGGATTAAATCCATTTTTATGTTCAAAAGCAACGGTCTTTGTGATTGTTGAAAGCATTAAGTTGTATCCAGAGGAAATGTACGAAGACGGCATGTCTATTATTGTCGCGAAACGACCACGAATTCCTGCGGAGTGCCTTGATCCCAAAGTGAAAAGTTTAAACTATTTAAATAATATTCTTGCGAAGATTGAAGCGATTGATGCGGGCGTTTTAGAAGCGATCATGCTGAATATAGATGGCGAAGTAGCGGAATGTACTGGCGATAATATTTTTATTATTAAAGATGGTGCAATCACAACACCTTCGACATCCTCCGGCATCCTTCATGGGATTACTCGCCGATTAGTGATGGAAGACATTGCGCCTTCAATCGGACTAACTGTTCAAGAACGAACGATTAAGCTTGACGAAGTGCTTGGCGCGGATGAAGTATTTTTGACAGGTACTGCTGCGGAAATTATAGGAGTAAGCCATATTGACGATATAGTAATTGGTGCAGGAAAAGTGGGTAAGATTACACATGCACTTGAAGACCAATTTCGAAAAATGGTTTCGGAAAACGCTCCAGAAGATTAAACTTACTGGTTAATTGTTAGTGGGACACTGTTGTTGCAGGCAGTGTTATTTGAAGAAGTGTGTGCGATCAACGCATCTTGCTCTTGGGATGACCAGTCAGTGACCATTTTGTCTGGTGCGTTATCACCATCATGAAGCTGTAATAAATCATATTTGTTATCACGTTTTGCAGGGGTGAATCCAGCACCACGAATCATATGGCAAAGTTTCGCTTCATTCAGACACCAAGTTGTTCCTGCTGCACTTACTACATTTTCTTCAAGCATGACTGAACCTAAATCGTTCGCGCCGTAATACAAAGCCGTCTGACCGATTGCAGGGCCCATTGTGACCCAACTTGAACCGATGGAATAAATGTTATCGAGAAAAAGCCGGCTAATCGCTTGGGTACGTAAGTATGAGCTCGAACCTGCAAGGCGAATTCTACGTCCGAACTCGGGGTGTTCAGATTTAACTCCAGTTCCGTCAAGTTTTGCAACAACATCTCCGGGGAATGGATCTGCTTTAGAGATATTCCACTCTTTCACTCTCCCAAGTGGAGAATTGTCCGGCTGGAACGGCCAAGAAATAAACGCTTTGTACCGTCCACCACCATGTAGCCCAAAATCTTCGATACTTCGGTCTTGCCACGATCGGACAAGTTCCATGTGGTGGATTCGATCTGCAATGCCTTCAATATGTCCAAACATCATGGTTGCACTCGTGTTCATTCCAAGTTCGTGTGCAATTCTCATGACGGTCAACCAAACTTCGGCGTTGCATTTTCCAAGACCAATTTTTTCTCTGACAGCAGGAGCAAAAATTTCGCCTCCACCTCCTGGAATCGATTTCAGACCAGCTTCTTGTAATTTTGTAAGTACCCAACGGATTTGTTCTTCAAGTGAATTGCCAGGCGTGTTAAAAAAGTGAACAAATTCAATAATTTCAGGCGGGCTAAAAGCATGCACATGCACCTGCGGAAATTTTTCACTTAGTAATTGAAGCAAATCGATGTACCAATCCAAAGGCAACTCTGGGTTCATTCCACCTTGCATTAGAATTTGTGTGCCGCCGATGTCTACGATTTCTTGTACTTTTTGCAGTAAAACATCGTAATTTAGTGTGTACGCATCGTCTTCATGACCGTCACGTCGGAATGCGCAGAAGGTACATTTTGCAGTACATATATTTGTATAGTTGATATTTCGGTCGACGATATACGTACGAATGAAATCACCGTGCAATGTTCGACACCGTTTGTCGGCCCATCGTCCTAATTCTGGAAGTGGCATTTCGTGATACAAACGCGCCGCTTGTTCGGAAGTTAATCGGAGATTTCCATCAACTACATCCTGCAAGATAGTTGAATCTAATATATCAGCAGTGGGTGCAGTGGAAATGGCCATTTCAGAATTATACCTTAGAGAGCATCTTCAATGGACGTGCAGATGGTTTTGCACGAAGCACATAATGCAGAAGTTTCCTCTTGGATTGCAGTTCGTAGTTCGCCCTTTACCATTTGGCTTACATTAATTTCAACATTTAGCCGAGCGGAACGCGCTGAAGCATCTGCAAGAATTGCAGCGATTACTAAATCGCTAGAAAGAAAGGCATTGGTTTTATCCGAAAGAATTTCTAGAGTTTCAAGAATTCGTTTACTGAGTTTTATTGTCTGTAATGGAATGTTAATTGCGGTTGCTAGTGTGTTGTCCCAATCAGAAATTCGTTTAGGGTCATTTTTTTCTAATTTCCAAAGTGCATTTAACGCTTCGTACGCGTCCGCATCTGCGTTTCCAAGAGCGAGAGACTCGGCAGACGCAGACTCCAAAAAAGCCATGCAGTCATGGTGAATTGCCTCATGTTCAGCGAATTTTTTTTTGCCTTGTGAATAGACAATTACCATTTGTCCAAGAGCTGTGGAAAGGGCGGCAAGGAGACCCGCAACGGTGCCACCGCCGGGCGTTGGTTGCTTCGCTGATAGGGAGGAAAGAAGCGCACTAACTGTTTGGTTGCCCATATCCATCAGGAACGAATCTCGGCAGAGAATGTATCGACGAGCATTTGAATTGCGCTTGAAGCAGGGTCGTTTACTTCCTCATGCGTAAGCGTACGATCAGCATCACGGAAACGAAGTTTAAGCGTTAGCGATTTTTTGCCTTGTTCAATATTTTTTCCTCTGAAGGTTGTCACAAACAAAATGTCAACAAGATGTTCAAGATTTAATGCTTCTATTGAACTATGCAACGCAACCCACTGCACATTTTCATCTACTAGAATTGAAATGTCACGTTCAATCGCAGGTTGTTTTGGAAGGGCATGCGATTGAACTTCTGGTGGAAACGAAGCAAGTAAATCACCCAAATACAATTGGGCAACATGCACTGTACTTGGAAGATTCCACTCTTTTTGAATGGCTGAAGACAAGCGACCAACACGACCCAGCATGGAACCTTGATACGAAATATCTCCCCCAGGCTCAAGCCACGTTGCGACATTAGAAAGAGTTATAGAAATATCGTTATTTGCTGTCAAAATGTTGCAAACCCGATTTATTACTCCTCTAATTTCACCAATTCCATCTTCTTCTTTTGTGTCAAGAACAATTGCCAATTCTGTTCGTTCCGTGTGTGTATTTCCATTGAGAACAAACACCGAACCAAGTTCGACGAGCCCTAAATTTTTGACACCATTGTCATCGTTATGCTTTCTTACGGTTAGTAAACTTGGAATGATTGAAGGGCGAAGCGCTGGTTCTGCAGCAGCCCTGTCATCATCAATCGTAAGTGGTAATTCATCTTGGAGTAGAAAATGCCCAGCGGCTTTTAAAGAAACAAGAGAATGCGTCACGCACTCGATGAATCCCATTCCCGCCAGAGCATCAAGGATTGCCTGCCTGCCCGAAGCCTCGCCACCAGAATCAGGAACTTGCACTTCAATTGATTCTTCGATTGCAATTTTTTCATACCCATGTATGCGACCAACTTCTTCAACGAGGTCAATCTCGCGATGAATATCTCCTCGGAAGTACGGAACAATTGCTGTGACTATTCCATTTTCACAACTTGTTTCAAAGCCGATTGATTGCATATGACTAACGATGGTTTCGTCAGAAATTTCATTTCCTAAACGCTCTCTGCAATACGCAGTGCGCATCGTGACAGTAAGGAGTTCTGGAAGTTCGTTTCCATCCGAAAGCATTCCCTTGCATAGCGTTCCGCCACCGAGTTCAACCAACAATCCTGCAAGTCTGTTTGCGCTTGATTCCACTTGTCGTGGGTTTACGCCTCGTTCGAAACGAAAACTAGAATCACTGGAAATATTATGTCGTCTACTCATTTCACGAATAACGATAGGATTGAAAGTGGCGGATTCAATCAATATGTTTTTTGTTTCGGCTGTAACAGAAGTTTCAGCACCACCTTTTACACCTGCAAGTGCAACTGGTTTTTCAGCGTCTGCGATTACAAGGTCGTTGGTCGTTAATTTAATAAGAGTTGCATCTTCGCCAAGTGGCAAAAAAGTTTCTCCATCTTTTGCTTTTCGAACGATAATTTGGTTACCTGCAAGTTTGTCAAGGTCAAAAACATGTGTAGGTTGACCTTGTTCAAATAAAACAAAATTTGTAGCGTCGACAATTGCATTTCGAGGAATATCCCCTCGATTTGTTATTTTGGTTGCGAGCCAATCTGGCGAATCTTTTACGGCAATGCCTCGGATTACTCGTGCTGTATAAAGAGGGCAGAGTGCATGTTCATTATTTTGTATGGCCGCGAAGTCTTCAATCGGTGCTCCACAATCGTCGACAGCATTCTCTGGGACGAGAAGTTTGTTGTCAGTTCGACCGGCAATTTCTCTCGCTAAACCGATGTGGCACGTGCAATCTCCACGATTTGATGTCATTTCAAAGTCTTGTCGAACATCGCCATCCGGCAATTCGTCTTGCCCTTCAAGCGGAAATCCAGCTTCTGTGAGCAAATCGGCTAGCTCCTGCGTAGAAACATTATTCTTCAAATAGTCATTGATCCAGTTTGTAGTTACCAACATGCACGCAGAATAGCTATTCTGCGTGGAATGAGACGGCTTCAAACTATCGTGCTTTCACTTTTTTCCATAATACTTCTCGCTGGA
>JABIWU010000089.1 GCA_018701395.1 Phycisphaerae bacterium
AAATAGTCATTGATCCAGTTTGTAGTTACCAACATGCACGCAGAATAGCTATTCTGCGTGGAATGAGACGGCTTCAAACTATCGTGCTTTCACTTTTTTCCATAATACTTCTCGCTGGATGCTCTGCGAGTAGCCCAGTCGTGGACCCTTTATCGATTGCGCCTATCGATTTTTCATTAGACGTGACCGTTGTCACCACGGAACCGCACTCATTGGCACACATGAAGTCATCCCGAATTGTCGTTTTTCCAAACGGCGCACTGCACCACGGCGACGAACCGGGCTGGGGGCCAAATACGTTGCCCGGAAGAGTTAGAATTCTATCAAGGGAACAAATTTCAACTATTTGGAACCGTTTAGATCAGATGGGAATGTCAACACCTGCAAGGGCGGACAAAACTGTAAATTTCCAACTATTACCAAGACCAAAGAACGGTTCTGTTTACATGATTGCTGTTAACGGAAATGGTGTGTATTGGAATTATGTTCGATACATTTCAGAAGACCAAGTAGCAGACCCGGCATTTAAAAATTTAATTCGTTTGCTATCGGTGTACGCATGGGCAACCGACTTGCCAAACCTCGAAGGGTACGAAGAACCAATTCGTTACAACCTTGGCGGGAATCCGTATGAGAAATATTCCGAAGGCGATGTTCAGTGAATATTTTTTTCAGCCTTTGCGGCATTTTTTTGGTTGGTTGCGCAAATACACATAATGGAAGTAGTTTAAAATTAGAAATGATTGCTCCGCAACAAGCAGTCTTGCTTACTGTTTTGGATAACGAAACGCTTTCATACGCTGGCGGATTGAATGCAGTTAATGGTGTAAATACATGGCAGGGTGAGATGAACAGTAGCCAACGGGCACGGTATGAATCGTTGCTTGTTGCAACGCGTTGGATGAAGAACATTCCAGCAAAAAGTGCCAATCTTGGTTCTGGAAAATACAAAATCCGAATCCAAGAAGAGGGTGCTAATGTTGTATTTACACTTCCGTTAACCGATGTAAACGCAACAAACCTATATGACTTTTTGCAAGAAGTAGCAACGACTCGTCTTGAAAGCCATTTGAAAACATTGCCAAAACCAAACGCAGATGTAATTATTGATAGGAACAAGAAAGAATGAATTTAACTGCCAAGAATGCTTTGCGTGAATTAGTAGCAGGAAACCTACGATTTGTTGAGGGTTGTCAAACTGCCCAAAATATTGCTATTAACCGTTCCGAACTTTCAAAAGGGCAATCTCCAATTGCTGCGGTTATTCGCTGTGCAGATTCACGCGTTGCCCCCGAATTAGTGTTTGATCAGCCACTTGGCAGTTTGTTTGTTTGTGGTGTTGCTGGAAATATTCCAACGCCAGAAATAATTGAGAGTATCGAATATGCAGTGCAACGGCTTGGAACATTGTTGATTGTTGTAATGGGACATTCAAATTGCGGAGCCGTATCTGCTGCTCTTCATAACGAAGTTGTCGATGGGGTGTTTGCACAAGTTGCACTTGCTCCGATTCCAGATTTGGACGAATGTATTGCGTACAATGCAGAACAGGGAATTAATACAATTTTGGGTACTTCAAGAATTATAGAAGATGCAGTCAAAAACGGCATCGTTCAATTGGTTGCTGGTGTTCTAAATATCGAAACGGGTGTGTTCGAATTGGTTGCTCAAACGAAACTGAGTAATTGAGATGGACTACTACTAATTATTTATGTTAAGTAATAATTCTATACGGTCGGTGATGTCTTCAGATAATGGTTCAATCATCGAACCAAAAAAAGCAATCGGAGTTCCGTGTTTATCGACCAAGTACTTGCCGAAATTCCATTCTGGCAATGCACCAGTTTCTTTTCCTAAATCGCGGTAAATGTCGCATTGGTCTTCACCGGCAAGAACGCTAACTTTGTTCATAATGGGAAACGACGCACCATATCCAGCAGCACATTTTGTAATATCGTCAGCGTTGCCAGGTTCTTGACCACCAAAGTCATTACACGGGAAACCAACGACTACAAAACCCTGGTCTATGTAACGGTCGTGCAATACTTGTAGGTCTTTGTATTGTGGAGTGAGCCCACATTTACTTGCGAGGTTGACGATGAGTGTCACTTTTCCACTAAAAGTATTTGTTTCGATTGAGTTTCCATGTACATCGTTGAGTGGGTTGATGTAAATATTCATCGCATTTTCCTTTTTGATGGGTACTTCAATAATTCTAGAATCGCATGACGTGACCAAGGCAACAATAGATGCTAGTAGTGCACGAAATTTATTCATCATTTTTCTCTTCCTTTTTAAGCGGCTGGAGGAGCGCGTCAATGGCTCGATCAAGCAATTGAAAGTCGCTATTTTCTTTTGCAAATTCTTTATCATCACTTGGGAAAAGTACGGGACCTGGATGGACAAACCGAACAATGCCATCATTGTCAACAAGAATAGAAACCGACGTTGCAGAGCGTTGTCCAGATTCTAACCACCAACTTTTTAATTGCGACCAATCCCCGTCTATGACAACTTCGCCATTAAATTTTCGTGAAACCGCACTAGTATGGACTTCTTGTTCAGTAACCGTTTTCGAAGGCGGTTTTGGATGATACACCCCAACAACTTTTAACCCCCGGTCTTTATATTTTTCACGAAGTGAATCAAGTGCAGGCAAACTTGCTTCGCAGTGAGGGCACGTATCAGTCCACCAACGATAGAGCGTCAGTGGAGAGGAAAAATTCCCAAAGATAGGTTCAGACAGTTTCGTTCCAATCATATCTTGACCTCCGCGATGAATAGGTAACATTTTATAGGCTTGTTCTGCTTGTAATGTTGTGAGTAATTCGGTACCAAGTTTCGGAGTTAATCGAAAGCCATTAAATCGTACAATGTTATTTTTATCAATGATAACTGTCCAGGGTGTGCCACCGCTCCGATACCGCCGCATCAGTGGTGATGGATTTCCATAGGAGCCATCGTGCCCAACAGAAATGTCAAGCCCAAATGTTTTGACATTTGAGAGTGCGCGTTCTTTTGTGTTTGAACTAAATCCTTCAAAAACAGTTTGTATTGCTATGAAGTTCACCTCGGGAAACTCCTTCGCCATTTTTTGTAGTGTTGGAAAACCATGGCTGTGACACCCAGGGCACCAAGATTGAAAGAAGAACAGGTAGTTCACCATTCCTTTTTTAATTGTTGGTGTGACATCATTGATTTTGTGTATCCATGCAACATCCCGAAGTGAAGGAGCTTCTTTGCCCACAATCCCTCTTGCAGGCGTTTGTAAGGCGATCACTACGCAAAGAACTTGAAGAAACATATATGTACTGTACCCACACAGAGGTCTAGAACCATGATTGGCTAGGTTTTTCCTACATTGCTTCCCTAGCCACGAACCAACAACACATGTGTGCGGTGCCCTTAGACGTAATGGATGACCGACCCGAACATCCCGATTCCTCGTCACCAAATCCCCCCTCCCCCGAGGAGGTGGAAACTACAGCATTCGATGGACTGCTTGAGATCGATACACAACAACCTCAATCCCCCCGTTGGCGGTCTCCCAAATATATGGACAAACACCACCAGGCTCCAACGATGGCTCCCTAAGAGACACACGCTTGGATGAAGTTGATGTGAAGAAGCAATTACAAGCAGTTGCTTCTCGCACGCTCACATGGCTGTCAGGTTCTTCAGAACAGAACGCGTTGGTCAAGCTTAAGTTACCCATCAGTAATCAGGGGAGGCCAACCGGTTTCCCCCCAATCGCCCATTCTCCAGGATTTGTTTCTTCGATGAGAACCCAGTTACCGTCACGTTTTTCTTCACCGGTTACTTTGACCATGGCCTCAGTAACCCCTTGAATCATTGCAGATTTCTGCTCTTCGCTAAAAACGCCTCGGACAATTTTAATAGTAGTAATAGGCATATCAATTCTCCTTAAATTCGATAATTTATAGACTGTCTGAACTGTTAGCAGATGCCTACGGAATCACCCTAGGCAGACTTGACCAACCAGCGCTATCCCCTTAAAAACGCTCCGAGCAGGACTCGAACCTGCGACCTACGGTTTAGAAGACCGTTGCTCTATCCAGCTGAGCTACCGGAGCATGGAATGAGCATTGTACGCTAGTCAGGGTATCATGCTCACTCTTAGTCAATGTTTTACGTTGACTACAGGGCCGGTAGCTCAGCGGTTAGAGCTAACGACTCATAATCGTTCGGTCCCCGGTTCGAATCCGGGCCGGCCCATTCATCATGAGTACTATTACTACTCGACATCACGGTTTTTCCCTCATTGGCATTTTAATTTCATTTGCTTGCATTGCTGTTTTAATGTCAATTTATATGACATCTCTTGACAAAGCAGTCACTGGCGGAAAAGGAAATTCAGCACAAGGTTCTGTCTGGGGAATGCAAGACCAAATTCAATTGCAACTACTTGGGCAAGCGATGACCATTGATGCGATGTCAAACAAGCACAATCAGTTTTTAACACCGAGCGTTCTCGCAGGAACGAACGATGTGTACGACAACACTTCCGCGAATTTTTGGTCAGCATTGCTTGTGCAAAATTTAGCTAAAGCCGAACAACTAATTTCCCCAAGTGATCGTGGCTGGGTTGAAAAAGCAAATGTCGATTATCAATCTTCTGATTGGGATCCAAATTTTTCAGCAAATTTAAACGAGACTGCAAATGTTTCGTATGCGCATATGCCACTATTCGCTGAAAGGTTGAAGCGTAGATGGAACGTGCAGTCTGGAAGATTTCCCATTTTGGGAAACCGCGGCCCAGTTGACGGTGACGAGAATGCAAACTCTGTAACGGTCGATGACGATGGGGTATGGCGGGGTTGGGTATTGCATTCTGACAATTCAATTAAATGGGTTGAAGGTACTTCCCTTGCTTCAAAATGGCGACGTCAAGATGGTGTTTCAGATGACAACATCTTTTTGATCGAGAGTGAAGATTCCGCAGATGACGCAATACTAGGGTTCACCTTAGAAATGGATGATTACGGACCGACTCTCGTCTGGGATTAATTAGTTGCGGGTTAATTAATTTTTAGAGTTTATTGAGGTTAGATGTAGCATCTTCTATTAATTGAGAAGCAGAGATTGGGCTTCCAACAGCATTTTTCATCCACTGGTCTGGAGTAAGTCGACCAATTGAACAAATGCGTTTCGTTTCTGCTGCTAAATCTTTACCTCGCATGTGCGATTTGATTTGGTGACTAATGACATGCCCAATTGTGTAGTCAGGCAGATATAACGGATATCCAATCATATGCTGGTATGCAGCAAGTATGTGATAATGGTCTTCTCCAAAATATTCTTTGAAATAGGTATCCCAAACATCTTTTGCAATGGATAACATTTCATCGCGTAGTTGCTCAGGCGTTGTCTTTGGATTTTTATACAGCCATCGCCATGTGTACAATTCAACAAGCGATGGTCCAGCGATTTGACATGCAGCGAGTAATCCTTCAACAGAAGCAAATGCAAACGCCTTTGCTTCATCTTCTTCGGGTAACCCGACAACTTCTTTTGCTTTGTTTTGATACAAAAATGCAAACGCTTCAGTACACGCAGTGTTTGGAACATTTCGAAGTAACGGTCGTGGAACAAAATGTGTCGAAATTAATTGTTCAAGATTATGGCCAAGTTCATGCATTGCTGTGTCAAAACCGTCCCAACCAAGCCGGTCATCTAAGCGATTTGTACGAAGCCATGCATTGTATTCTGGAATTCCAGGGCGCATAGCATGCCCAGCACCGCGGGCAATTTCAACATTAACACGCGAACCTAAAAAATCTGCATCTTCGTCCGAGTAGCCAAGCCCACGAAGCACATCTGGAATTTTCGATTGGAATTCGAGTTCATCCTTGAACATTGCAGTTACTTTTTCATCTAATTCTTTTGAACTTGCACCCTCATTTATGTCTTCAAGATAAATATCAAATGCTTCGAGCGGTCTACCAAGTTTTTCTTCCATGAACGTAGCGATATCTTTTCTCACTGGCGCTTTAAGCAATTCAATCATTAATGCTTCGACAGTTTCTTCAGGAATTTCACGTTCCAAATCGAACTTACGTGCGATTGCTGATGGGTGCTCTTCGTAGTATTTGTCGTAATCAACGGCGATAGAACGCTGTGTTTCAAGTTGTTCATATCGAACAGGCCCAAGCAATTCGCCGGGGTCGTTACCGTCAATAGTATTGGCTTTTGGATCCCACGTACCTTGGCAAGTGCTGTCCATAATTTGTTTTGGAATCGTGCCATCAATGTGTCTACGCATAACACTTGCAAGCGCACGTTGTTTTTCTATGCCACCATCTTGTGTATACCCTGCTTTTATTTCTTCTCGAATAAGCCAGTGTGCGATAAGTTTTCGATCTTTTTCAAACCATGCTTTCCCATTTGAATCGACCATGCATCCAACTGGCACATGAAATTCGCTAACGAACATATTTGCTTCGTGTTCAAGCTCTCGTGCTCGGTCATTCACTTCCGCAGGAATACGTGGTCCAAATGCTCTGCCGATTCGCGATTCAGCCCATTCGTCGGTTGTCCAATTACAGCCATCTTGCAACATGGTTTTTAAGTCAGGTTTTGTAAAGTTTAACAAGGCAATAAATGCAATTTTTTGTTTGTAAAATTGATCAGACAAATCAGGGCATGGATCAAACATAGCCATCGCATTGTCAACTGCGTGCATTTCATCCCCACGCAAATCAGTCCATCTACGTAAGTGTCTTCCAATTTCATACAGGTGACCACCGATGCTCCCCATTGCGCTTTCGAATCTATTTAGTAGCCGAGCTCTGTCCTCTTCGCCTTTAATAAAATTTTCTTCGCAGAACGATTTAAATTGATCGCCATCACCGTCTGATTCGTGCCAGCGGTTTGCGACTCGGTTAACGCCTTGAGTTGCTCGTGGGCAACTCCCGAGTGATTGAATAGTTTCGTTAATTGGTAATGTTGTCATGTGGTGCATGATAAAGCATGACAAAGATGGTCGTGCAGGAGTGCGTTTGATGCAATTCCGCCTTGGGCAATTGTGGAATATTTTCCGCCAGCTTCTTTCAGAATCGGGAGCCAAGGAATGATGTCCCATGGGTAAAGAAGGGGTTCGACAACAGCATCAATTTTTCCTGTACATAACAACAGATAGGCAAAGCAATCGCTCCAACCTCGAAGTGAGCTTTCAGTTTCAAGGAGTCTGGAGTAGAGCGTTTCACTATTTGTTTCTTTGAAATAATCATAGGACGTGGTGCAGATTAATGCGTCCTGCAATGTTGAAACCGTGGACATCTCGACACCATTGTTAGAGTTATAAACTACACCTTCACCAATCACTGCGGAAATAGTTTCGTTCAGCGCCGGCAGGGAGGCAATTCCTGCAATTGGCTCACCATGGTATTCAAGACCGATGAGGGTTCCGAATAGTGGAACCCCTCTGGTAAACGAAGTAGTTCCATCAATTGGGTCAACAACCCACCGATATCCGCTTGTCCCAGCCGTTTCGCCGCCTTCTTCCCCTAAAAAACTATCTTCAGAAAATGCAGTTAGCAATGTATCTTTTGCGAGTAACTCTGCCTCTATATCTACAGAAGTAACTGTTGAACCGTCTTTTTTTATCGAGCTACTGAAGTTTTGGTCTAAAAAGTGAGATAAAACGAACGAGGAAACATTGCAACACGTATCGTTTAAGGCCTTTAGTCGCATCAATTTAGAGTTCATAAGAGGAGTATCCTACCACCCAAACACCAGTCCTATAACACCGTAACTAGCCCGCACAAACAGTATTTTCAAGTAAGTAATCGGGTTTTTACGATTAAACTCCCTAAGTCAACAGGCAATTTCCTAAAAGATAATTCTTCTAAAGCCTTTGTATTTGCGGGTTTAGACAATAATGGTACAGTATAGGACTTGCCTTGGTGGGCACGCTACAAGTAGTCATGAGCATGAAAAAGAAACAAGTTAACGCACTCAAACGATTTGCAGCAATCTTCCCGATTGTTGGAATGGCTCTATTTGCTGGTGCTGAGACTATTCATGTTCCAAGCGAAGTTGCGACCATCCAAGAGGGGATTGATCTAGCGCAAGGTGATGACGTTGTTTTAGTCGCTCCGGGCAGATATAACGAAGCAATCAATTTTAATGGCAAGGCGATTTCCGTCAAGAGTACAAAAGGTGCCGCTCAAACCACCATCGATGGTTGGAATTTGAACGACAGCGTTGTGAAGTGCATCAGTGGTGAGGGACCAAGCACGATTCTCGAAGGATTCACAATTACTGGCGGAACTGGGAACAAAGAATATTACAGCAAACGCGAACCAGTTGGCGGCGGGATTCTTTGCCTCCACTCTAGCCCAACAATTTTGAATTGCATTATTGTCAGCAACACGGCAAGGTATCAAGGAGGCGCTGTTTTTAACGGCGATCGATCAAATACCGTACTTAAAAATTGCATCATCAAAGAAAACTCTGCAGAACGTGGTGGGGGTTTCTATAACAGCCGCGGTCGCCCTGAAATTATTGACTGCGAAATTTCATCCAACACCGCTCGCTATGGCGGTGGTGGAATGTACAACTTTGGCTCTGATGTGCGAGTTGTTTCTTGTATGTTTAAACACAATCGCGCGGAATATAACGGTGGCGGTATTTACGATTACGACAGTGGTGGACGACTTATCGATACAGTCTTTAGAGATAACGTTGCATTGTTTACAGGCAACGCAGTCTATAGAGGTTATAAAAGTGACATCGTAATCGAAGCAAGCTGTTCATTTATTATGGAACACGACACAGTTTCAGGTATGGGGGGATACATGGTTGCACAAGGCAAGAAAACAGGAGCATGTTGTGTAGGCACTGGCTGTTTAGTAGTTGACGAGCAGTCGTGTGTAAAAGCAGGTGGATCTTGGCTTGGGGGGAACACTTCTTGCGAAGATCAATTACTTGTTTGCCCAGAATCGAATACAGGCGACATTAACACAGACGGTATCGTCGACATGATGGACCTCGTACTTGTAATGACAAGCATGGATACTAAATCTAAGAATTAACCCAATCAATGATTAGTTTGATAAGTGCCGCAGAAGGAAGAGACTGCGGCACTTTTTTTGTATTTGCTGGAATAATTAAAATTGGTGCTGGTGCTCCCATCTTTACCGTTCTGCCATGAGAGCCCTTGACTTTTGTTACATCAAGAGAAATAACATCTAGAAGTGTACGGAAACCAATTTTTTTCAGTAAAAGTTTATATGCAATTCTCGCTTTGGACCCTCGCCAGCCAGAAGCAAGAAATAGTTCCCTTGGGTCATAGCCAGGCTTATTGTGGATGTCGACAGTAGTTTGATAATCAGGCGCTTTACTCACATCTTCCCACCAGTCGTGCGAAAACCATTTATCACTATTTGAAACAGCAACAATGTCTCCGCTTCGGTCGTGAATGAGTTGCGGACGATCGTCCCCCACAAAAACAAATTCAATTCCATCTTGGTCTTGTAGCAACTTCGCAACCGTGCCGATGTTGTTTTTATTTTTCACATAAACGTGCGCAATTTGGTGGTCTGGAACTGCAAAACACAAGCTTGCGCCAGCGTCTAAGTATTCCCGCCCAAATTCTTCTCGAACGCACAGCAACGCATTATTGCGAAGGAGTCGATTAATTGCAACCGCATCATTAACTTCTTCGACCCCATATTCACTGACAACACACACTTCGATTTGTTGAGAATGGAAATGGTCAATTAACTTGCCAACTTCTTTATCGACCGCTTGTAGTTCTGCATTGATGTCGGGGTGGTTTGGCCCAAGTTTTTGCAGTGGATAATCAAGATGTGGAATGTACACGAGCGTAAGAGTTGGATTGTGTTCTTTTTCTACTTCAATGGTTGCATCGACAATCCATTTTGTTGAAGTAATATTTGCCATCGGTCCCCAGAAATTAAACAAAGGGAATTGTCCAAGTTTATTTTGTAACGAACTTCTTAACTTGGACGGCATTGTCCAAATGTCAGGAATTTTATTTCCATTCGCGCAGTAAATAGGTCGTGGTGTCACTGCAAAATCAGCCGAGGAATACATATTGAACCACCAAAACATATTTGCAACTGTAAACGTATCATCCATTTTTCGCAGCGCATCCCACACTTTTTCTCCACGGACTAATGTATTTGATTGTCGCCAGAAAAAAGTTTCGTTAGTTTGTCGTTCATGCCAACCATTTGCAACAACGCCATGTTCTTGAGGAGACAAACCTGTAAGCATCGTAGATTGAACAGTGGAGGTAACTGCTGGCAGTGGGGGTGTTAAAGTTGAAACGGAAGAGGCGTTCGCTAGTGCAGTTATATTTGGCGTAAACTCTCCAAGGTGCGACTTGGTTAGACCAACAACATTTATGACAGCAATTCGTTTCATGTACCGTGGATTTTACGGTGAAATGCGACTGTAATGATGAACAAGACGAAGCATATTCCAGCGATTACGAACTGCTCAAGAGATGTCGCTAGTACACAATCGAGCAAACAGAACCCAGAGAGAATACGGTGCATGCCAGCGATTTTGTTTCCCGCGCGGAAGTTGGCCCACGCGAGCCAAGTCCAATATGCCATGCCTGCAAGTGGAATGAAAGCAATCCATGAAGTAGAAAAGGTGCTTAAGACAATGTATGTTGGCGAAAGTAACAACAACCAAGTGATCCAAGCATAGTTTGAATTTTTCGTATTTTCAAATCTACCAATGCATGTCAGCACCGCTGTGTAAAACGCAAGTGCAACGCAATAGATAATTAACTGTGAGTTAGTATTGCCTTGTATCGGATTCGCAATGACGAGGTACACGAGCCCTCGGCAGATTGCCATGAATAAAATTGCAGGAATAAACCAGCGGTGAAAAAATGTGTAAAGAAGAACTGCAATAACGAGCAGAACCAGACCATTTGCTGACCCTTGTCCAAGAGCAAAGATAGAAACTGCAACAAGAAGCGTTAGCCCCAACAGCCATGCTGTAGCTTGGCGAATAACTCCTGATGGAATAGGTCTTTCAGGGCGATGTGTTTTATCATGCTTCGCATCAATGGCATCATTTAGAATCATGCCTGCAAAATAGACAATCAGAATGCAGAATGCAAAAAAGAAATCGTACGCTGGGCTCCATCCGAAGCCGTTTGATTGCATTGCAATTGCAGTGCCAACCAAAATATTACTTACGATAGTTGGGGCGTTGCTGATTCGCATCATGTCGAGCCACGCTTTGATTTTGCTTACTTGTTTAACTGCTTCGTTGCCCATGTAAGTTCCTTTGTAATTGAATTAACCAAGTTGCCATCCTTCAATTCACTTGGCGTCACGCTCCATGTATAGGTTTCGACTTCCCAGTCGGTAACACCAAAACTTTTTAGCACTCGGATTGATTCAATTAAATCAATTTGTGTTGTTTGTAATTCACCAAATGTAGCAAGGTGTATAGGAACATGAAAGTGAATTCTGCAATCCCCTGTGGTTATTGATGCTGGAATATCTGAGAAATGTTCAAAGTATTGCACTTCATCGCCATTTACCACAGTTGTTTGATGTAGAAATTTTGGCTCTGTTAAAACCGTTCTATTTTGAACGTCGCTCAAATCGCACTTAAGAGCAGATGAAAGTTGTACTTTTCCAATTCTAAGACCAGCGTTTTTGTAATTTTTAACACAGTCTTCAGCGCTTTCTCGCATCACGGCCCCATGGCAAGTGTCATGACAAACACGAATGTATTTTCTTGAGCGTTCATCATCGCCAAAATATTGACATACAAAATTACAAAGTTCTTGGCTTCTCTGAAGACGGCAACCAGGCTCAGTTTCAATTCCTATATGGATATTTTTCCCAGATTGTTGTTCTATTTCTTCAAGCGCGTCTATACATTTATGCAACAACACAGCACATTCATCATTGGTGAATGAAGACGTGTTCCAACCTAGAGGCAAAGTGGAAATGCATGCTTCGCTTTGCATTGTAATTTTTGAAAGTATGTCTGCAAGGCGGATGGTGTAATCAAGACGAGATTGTTTAGACCAGTTAGGTTCATACACAGAATGTCTAACGACTTCTTGATGAAAATTTGAAAAGGGGAATCCATTAATAGTGAATGCTTGCAAATCTAATTCTTGAAGTGTGTCAACAAGCAAATTAGTATCTACTTCTCTTGAAGCAATATCAGAGAACCACAATCCAACACCGATGGTTTTTTTGAAATGTTGTTGCACCGAAGATGAATACGTTTTTAAATTTTCAAGAATACTTGAAAATGTAACCCCGCTATGCACGTTAGTACAATACCCAAGCATTATGAGATGGAGAACTTTCCACTCTTTGAAAGGAAATCTAGCGGATTGCCAAATGAAATAGTATTTATTAATTCTTCAGAGTGACCTCGACTGGCAAGTTCTAGTCGACATTTTGGAACTGCTAGTGGGTCGCTTGGTCCCCAATCACCAGCAGAGTTTATCCATAGTCTATCTGTTCCATACATCTCAATACAGTCAGCGGCACGTTGCGGCGTGCATTTACTGTCTGGATAGAGCGTCATGCCTGCCCAGAAGCCACGATCAAGAACGGACTTAATGGTGTGCTCTTCAACATGATCAATAAGCACTCTAGTGGGATCAAGCGATGTGTTATCGATTGCATCCATTATTAAATTTGTGCCTTTGAGTTTGTCTTCAAGGTGGGGTGTATGGACGAGTACTAATTGGTTTGCACTTTCTGCTAATGCGAGTTGTTCTTCAAGAATGATTAATTCGTTTTTACTGTTTTTGTTTAGTCCAATTTCACCAATGCCGAGCACTGTTGGGCAATCGAGAAATTCTGGAATAATTGAAATGACTTCACGAGCAAAGCCAACGTCTTCTGCTTCTTTAGGATTTATGCAAAGCCAACAATGATGTTTGATCCCATATGTTGCTGCACGCTTCGGTTCCGTATCAGTGAGTTGCCTGAAGTAATCAAAAAATCCTTGCGAACTGCTCCTGTCGAAGCCTGCCCAGAAAGCAGGTTCAGTTATTGCAACGCAACCTGCTTGAGCCATACGCTGATAGTCATCAGTCGTGCGGGAAACCATATGGATGTGCGGGTCAATGTAAGACATCACGAAGTAGGTGGTGCACCACTTGCTCCTTTGGTACTAGCGACATCAATTGGTTCAATAGAATGATCACTAAGTAATTCAAGTATTCGCTTTGTTCTATTTTCATCCCCCGATTGCAGTTCATCGATACATTTCAACAATGCAATAATTCGAAAATCTTTTTCTTTTGAGCCACTTCGATCAATTCGGTCGAGAAACGCGGCGATATCTAAAACTTTCGCTCTGTGTTCTAAGAAATACCGATCAACTATTTCTTCAGATGTCATTTGATTATCTTGCATACAAATTAGATTCTACAGGAGTTCGTTAAAGACTTGTTTAACTAATTCGAAATCTAGAGCATGAACATCAATCGGATCTGCAATGCCCTTGAGCATTAGCAGGGTAAGTTCTCCGCCAAGGTGCTGCCTAAACTCTTCGATGCCTTGCAATAGTGCAGGATCTGAGAGGGCCGGGTGCGATGTTGGAAGATTGAGAGATTGGAGCACATTTACAATTCTGTCTGCAATTGCATTGTTAAGCAAACCAAGAGCAACACTACATTTTATGTCAATCACTAAACCGATTGATACGGCTTCACCGTGGGTCAACGAATTGTTTGTAATTTGTTCTAATTTATGTGCAGCCCAATGTCCGAAATCCAAAGGTCGAGCGTCAAGTCGTTCAAAGGGATCTCCACCTATTGTGATGTGCTCGAGATGTAACATTGCAGATTTTTGAACTACATTTCCCATTGCAGCCAAATCGCGATTTAGTAGTTGTACACTTTGTTGTTCGATTTCTTCAAAGAATGTTTCATCTTTAATGAGCGCAACCTTTACCGCTTCACTTAGTCCAGAGCACCAGTGGCGGTTGTCCAATGAAGACAATAACCTGATGTCGTTGACCACACCAAATGGAGGGTCAAATACACCAACGAAATTCTTTTTGCCAAAATAATTCACAGCATTCTTTACACCACAGCCGGAATCACATTGTGCAAGAGTCGTCGATGGCATTCTGATAATTGGAATACCACGATGTGCGATTGATGCGGCGTACCCTACAGCGTCGAGCACCGCGCCTCCTCCTATTACGAGGATACAAGATTTGCGACAAAGGTTATTTGCGTTGATATCTTTTAAAACTTGATCAACAACATACATTGAATTTTTTGAAGCTTCTCCGCCTTCAACAATACGTGGTTCGCTTGTCTCAAAAACAGAATTGGAAATCCAATTTGTTACGTCATCCATAAATGCGGTATTCGTTGTTACTCCACAATCAATAACAGGCAATATTTTTAATGGAGACAAGGTACTAATCAAAGCATCAAGAGTCCCATCGTTGAAACTGCTATCAGTGAATCGAAGTCGGTGTGTCCAAGATACAGAAAACTCGGAATCAAAGGAATTACTTGGTAGCATTACTCGCCTGCCGCTTGTTCAGTTAGTTCGATGCTAGGAGTCCACTCTAGCCATTCATCTTCAGATTCATTATGTAATGTAAAAGCGAATCCTTCCGGAGCAAGATCACCAACTGCAGTGGGTGTTGCGAGTGTTACTCCGCCTCTTACAAGCGAAGCAAGCGGTCCTGCATGAAGTCTGAAACCAGTAAGGCTTGCATCAAAATTGATTCCGCTTTCATTCCAAAATACGGTGTTAGTTCGAATAATTGGTGTGTAAAGGTGTTGAATTATGAAACTCAATTTTATAGTCGATGAATCATTTGCCAAGCCAATTTTTGTTATTGAACCTATTTCAATACCTCTGTAGAAAATGGGCGCTCCAATGCTAATGCCCTCTGCAGAATCTGAAATAATTGTGTACGCTTTTCCATTTTTTACAACAATATCGTTCGACCCACTAAATTCAAATAGCGGCTCACCGTTGCCTGGAGAAACTTCAATGTACCTAGGCCCAACAATAGTATCAAGGCCACTAATTGCTTGTAAAGAAACCGAAGGGCGGACAATCCACCATTGACTTCCAGTTACAGCAAGAGAAGAGGCGGTAAGATCAAGCCGTCCAACGACGGTGACTTTTGTGTTGTCTTCGTTGAGCGAAATGGTTTCGACTCGGCCGATAATTGCTCCGCGATACAGCATAGGCGAGTCGCTAGTAAGACCACTTGCATTATCAAATTGAATAGTCACAAGCGGACCTTTATTCATTTGCCACCGTATTAAAAGGAATAACGAAAACAAAAGGGCAACGACTGGGACTGCCCAAGAACTAGAAAACCGTGTTTCTTTTAATGGCTTTAGATTTGCAGTAGGCACGTTGTTCATGGTTGTTTATTTTCTTTTATCCAAAGCAATCGTGGATCGAAATTTGCAGATGCAATCATCGTTAGCACAACAACGGATGCAAACGCTACGATGCCTGGCTCTGGCCGGATGGTTGCAATTGTTCCAAGTTTAACGAGGGCAACAAGAATTGCAACTAAAAACACATCGAGCATTGACCATTTGCCAATTAAATCAATGAACTTTAATAGTTTTGAATTGTTTTTAGCAGATCGATTTTTCCATGAAGTGCAAAGTAATAGCAATCCTGAAATTTTCGTAAGCGGAATAATAATCGAGCACAGAAATACCAGCAGTGCAATTCCAGGAGTTCCATTGTTCCACAGTTCTTTGACTCCACTAAGAATTGTGCTTTGGCTTTTGTACCCCATCTTTGTTATAGAAAGAATTGGAAGTGTGTTTGCGGGTATAAATAAAATCAATGCAGCGATTGAATACGCAACCGTGCGTTGTATGCCTCTGGGCATATGTGTATGCAACATTGCACTACACCTAACACATTGCAAGTAATAACCAACAGGGGTACTTGGTAAATGTTGAGTTTGGCCACAGTACCTACATAAACTGACTGCGTTTAAATTTTGATTTTTATTCGACAATCCTGCAACCATCTAGGGTAAACGAGCTTGAAGAAAATAATCCTGAACTATGGCACTGACCTTGAATGATTATTTTGGAATCTTTTCTAACACTTCGATCGCCACCAAGTTTTCCTGAAATAGAATCATCGAAAACACAAACGGCAGTTGCGTCACCCTCTTTGATTGTAACGGTATACAAACCTTCTTCGGTTAATGCAAAAGCTATAACCTCACCCGACACTTCGACAATGGATCCATTATGCGCAGAAGCAGTTCGGTCATTTAAGAAAGAATTGTGCAAATCAGTAATTTCAATTTTGTTAATTTTGGAACTATCCGCTTGTAGGACAATATTCGTCGCAGTTTTATTGTGAAGGGCGCTGCTTGATGAACTACATCCGGTAAGTAGTACGGCAATAAGAGGAAATAGTAAATTTTGGAATTTCATAAGTAAGTTCTCCTACAGTAGGGATGATATCAACGAGACGGAGGTGCACCAATCTATCTATACCATTTGTTTGGAGTAATCCTCATAAATGGTGGGTGCTGTGAGTTGTTTTAGATAGTGATTCAGGTTCGTTTTTAGATGGACGAAAGTGTACTACGGCGAGGAATTACTCTTGCCATGGCAACCAAAAACAAGGAAAATCCACCTATTTTGCCTTGGCTATGGCTGCCAAATAGAAATAAATAAGAATAAACGATCAAAACAAGTGGATTATTGACCTCATTAAGGCGGTTTTTGCACTTTTTTTACTTTTCGGTTCACAAGTGCCAGCGACCTGTCTATGAGGTGCACCTGTCGAGATGTTCTCGACCATGAAATTCACCCCTGTCTCTGGAGTTTAAAATGACAACCTTACCTACGACTTTGGCCATGATCGCCACGTCCCTTACAGCAACCACTTTGATGGCAGCATCATCAGCAGATTTTAACAACGATGGCGATGTCAATGCAACCGACCTTCTTACAATCACGAGCAATTTGGGTCAAGACTGTAATGCAGACTGCACAGCAGACCTGAATAACGATGGTGTAGTTAGTTCAGCAGACATCATGGAATTGATGCAACAATGGGGACTAGTTGCAGATTATGTTGCACCAGTAACGGAACCAGAAGAATCAGTAACACGAGATCCAAATAGGGATATGAGTTGGCAAGGCCAAGATCCAATTCTTATGGATGCAATTTACTACGATGATCTTTCAAGAAGCCAACAGCGCAGGGACCTTGCAACAGAACTTAATCAAGGATCACAAACAAAAGCATGGGCTGCAAGCAATGATATTACTGTTCTTCCAATCTCAACCAACGGCGCAGTTGATTACTACGAAGACGGTGTAATCGATCAAGATGATAAAGATAAATTTCTCGCTTGGATGGACGCAACTGTTCCAGCAGATTATGCTGGTCCTATCTGCCTAGACCTCGAAGGTTCATGGTGGGCACTTCTTGATTCAAGTAATCAAGCAGTAGTAGACACAGCAATCGACTTTTATCTCGAGGGTCTTGTGTACGCACAATCACTACGTCCAAATGCAAAAATCGGTTACTGGGGAATACCTAAAAAATCACACAGTACAGAAAACAGCACGGCTGCATCAATCGATCGCCTTCTTCAAGCATCAACCGGTTTGTTTCCTGATGTTTACGAGTACAACCCAGGTGGAAACGATTCAAGTCGCCTCGAAGAACATATCGAAAAATGCATCCAAATGGTTAATGGTGAAATACCTGTCTACGCAGTTTCATTTCCACGATACAGCGTAAATTCATCTGGTTGCAGTCACTTCCATACAACTCCAGAATTTATGCGTGACCAAGTTCAATCAACTCTTGACACTGTGTGGACTGATGTAAATGGTAAAGACCACCGTGTTAATGGCGTTGCATTCTGGGATGCATACATATTCGTAAGCATGTACACAGACAACTGGTCACAGATGTCAAACGAAGATCGTAAAGCGCATTGGGATGATGTTGATACGCTGCACGTTGAGTTTCTTTCAAACATGAAAAGCTCTGTAGATGCAGCATGTGATGCAGCAGCAGCACGGCGAGCTCTAGCACAACAAGAAGACAATACAGCGCAAGTTGCAGCCGACGAAGCAGCAGCGGTTGCAGCAGCAGCTCTTGAAGCAGAACGCCAACAACAAGAATCACAACTTCTTGCTCAGTTGAATACCGCAAAAGTTAAATTAGTTCGTTCAAAGAAATCGTATAGCCAAGAAGCAAGTTCTTACCGTTCAAGCCGTAAGTCATGGTCAACAGCTAAACGAGCATTTGCACAAGCAAAACGAAAGTACAAAAAAGGTTCAAAGCAATACAAGAAGGCACTCGCTCAGTATAAACAATCGCGGAAGAAATCACTTCGCGCAGCACGCTCCTTCCGCAAGAACCGTTCTGCTTATCGAAACGCTCGAGCAAATTGGAACACTACAAAAACACAGTGGCAACAAGCAAACGCTGGCTGGAATCAAATGGCATCATCAGCTCAAACACTTCTCGCTTCTAACTAAAAAGACAAACTCTTGGTAGGGTTGTATGCGGGGCCGACAAATGTCGGTCCTGCTTTTTTAATTACTCTTTTGAGTAATACATGTCTTTTCGTAAGCGACGTATCGCTTCATCCTCTGTGGCAACTGGCGAACATTCGAGGCCGATTGGACCAGTGTATCCGAGTGATTTGAGTTCTTCATAAACGCGGGGATAATAGATTTCACCAGTTCCCGGTTCGTGCCTTCCAGGATGATCAGCAACTTGGATGTAACCAACTTGGTCAATTCCGTCTCGCAATCTTCCGCACAAATCGCCTTCGCTGATGTGCATGTGGTATAGATCCCAATTCAGTTTTATCATTGGCGAATCAACTTCACGGCAAATGCGAACAGCGTCTTCACTCCCGTACAAGCAGTGTCCCTTATGATCCACTCGAATATTCATTGGTTCAAGAATAAGCATGATGCCTTCTTCTTCCACGATTGGCTTGACAAGTTTCAACGCATCAATAATGTTTTGATGCATTTCTTCTTGCGTCATATTTGGTTGATCGTTGCCACCAACAACGGTCATACGTTTACAGTTTAATTTCTTGGCAATCTCACAACTTTTCTTTATTTCTTCAACAAACCTTGCATGATTTTTAGGATTGTTCATCCCCGGAACAAATCCCCAAGCAGTGAATTGTGCAACTTCAATCCCTCGTTCTTTACATACGGTTGCTATTTCTTCTATATCTTTACCTTGCCAAGGCCAAAATTCTATTTTGTTAAAGCCAGCATCTGCTGCAGCGTGAATTCTGTC